>CABQCN010000369.1 GCA_902462635.1 uncultured Oscillospiraceae bacterium | reverse complement strand
GCGCCGGGTATGCTTTCCGCGGCGGAACAGCAGGTGATTGAAAGCGCGCACCAGCAATTCCTTCGTTATAATGCCATCCCGTGTACGGGATGCGCGTATTGTATGCGCTGCCCGCAAGGCATCGCGATTCCGCAGAGTATCGCCGCATATAACGAGTCTTTTAAAAAGGACAATTTTGTAAACGCCAAAAAACAATATGACGAGTGGGTGCCGCTCTTTGGCGCAATGCCCGCCGCTTGTATTTCCTGCCGGCAATGTGAGAAAATCTGCCCGCAGCATCTCGAAATCAGCAAATGGATGAATGAAATCGATGCGTTTTTTAACAAATAAGGAGGAGAATTATGGAGAGCAGTATCTTTCTCGACGCATTCGCCGCCGAACTCAGAAGATGCGAATTCCATACGTACCGCATCGCGGAATGGCACAGCGGCAAGCTCTATTCCAAAGACCTGCTGCCGGCTTCCGCCTGTCTCAACAGCTATTCCGTAGCAAAGGCGTTTACCGTAACGGCGGCGGGGCTGCTGTATGACCGCGGGCTTTTAACCACGGAGGAGAAGATCCTTGATATTTTCCGGGAAGAATTCCCGCAGGAATATGATCCGAAGTGGGAACGGATGACCGTCGATCATCTGCTGCGCCATCGGGGCGGCTTTCCGGCGGGATATCTCGATATCGATGCGCAGGATATTTCTACATACGGTACGGAAGATTTTCTGTCGTATCTCTTTCGTACGGAACTGGCGGCCGAACCGGGTACGCAGTGGCTCTACAGCGACGCAGCGTTCTATCTGCTCTCCCGGATCGTGACCAGGAAAACGGGCCGCCTGCTGGATGAGCTGATGTGGCGCGAAGTCTTTTCTCCGTTGGGATTTCAGGAGATGGCATGGAGCAAATGTCCGCTGGGGTATCCTATGGGCGCCACCGGCCTCTATCTCCGAACGCAGGATATGGCAAAGCTCGGCGCGCTGTATCTCCGGCGCGGCGTATATGAAGAAAAACGGATTCTGTCCGAAGCCTGGACCGGCCTCGTATTGGAACGCGGCTACGAACTGTGCCCTGTAGGCGGGAAGAACGCGTACGGAAAGGGCGGCATGTGCGGACAGATGCTGATCGTGTTTCCGGAGGAAGACCGCGTCTTAGCGTGGCATTCGTTCGACAGCAGAGATATGGGGCCGCTGTTCGAATGGCTTTTTGCGTATACGGATTGAACGCGCCGCATTGAACCGCGCGGGGGAACGGAGCATATAATAAAAAGACAGCTTTATAAGAGGATTGTTGTATTATGTGTTCGATATGCGGAATGATCGATTTCAGGAAAGACTTCGACGAGGTACACAATTGTAACATTTTACGGAACATGGGAGCAGAGATGATCCGCCGCGGCCCCGACCAGCAGGGGATCTATTTCAGCAGCGGCGAAGTATTCACCGGCCTGCAGCACAACCGCCTTGCGGTAATCGACGTGGAAAACGGCCTGCAGCCGATGAGCGCGATTTGGAACGGCATCAAATATACGATCGTTTACAACGGGGAAATTTATAACGCCCCCGAGCTGCGCGAAGAAATTTCGGCGGAACTTTTCAAACGTACCGGAAGATATCCGGAATTTATGACGAATTGCGATACGGAAGCAGTGCTGTACGCCTATATCACCTGGGGCGAGGACTGCCCCTGCAAGCTCAATGGTATTTTTGCATTTGCGGTGTTCAAGGAGCAGATCGGCGATACGCCTTACGGCGGCGTGCCGCGGCAGAGCCTCTTTTTGGCAAGGGACCGCTTTGGCGTCAAACCGCTGTATTATTGTTGGATCAACGATCACAAAACGTTCCTTTTCGCCTCTGAACTCAAAGGGATTCTGCGTCATCCCGCCGTTAAGGCGCAGGTGGATCGGTACGGGCTATGGCAGCTCTTCTACCTGACGCCCGTTACGCTGCATGGGACGACGCTTTTCAAAAATATCCATGAAATCCAGCCGGCATACAGCGCGTATCTGGACTGTACGCATTCCTATGGCGATTACGGCGAAATGCCAAAACTGTACAGCCGGAAATACTGGCTGATTGAGGCAAAGCGCTTCGCCGGGGAACGTGAGGATGCGATCCGCGTTACGCGCGAACTTTTGGAAGATGCCG
>CABQCN010000368.1 GCA_902462635.1 uncultured Oscillospiraceae bacterium | reverse complement strand
AAAGCGGCGGCGCGCGATATCACTTTAATGGACGCCGCCACGATCGCAGCAAAATATCTCAAGAAAGCGGGCAAATTGGAGGATCTGGACGAATCGGAGGAAATCAATGCCTGCAGCATCAAAATAAAAGTCGGTGTAGACGCGGAAGAACAGGACTGGCTGCTCATGTTTAAAAATGAGACGCATAACCATCCTACCGAAATCGAACCGTTCGGCGGCGCGGCGACGTGTCTCGGCGGCGCGATCCGCGATCCGCTTTCCGGGCGTTCGTATGTGTATCAGGCGATGCGTGTCACGGGAAGCGCGGATCCTACGGTGCCTGTCTCGCAGACGATCAAAGGCAAGCTTTCACAGCGGAAAATTACTACGGGCGCGGCGGCCGGCTATTCTTCTTATGGAAACCAGATCGGACTTGCAACGGGTCATGTGCGGGAAATTTATCATAAGGGATACCAGGCGAAACGCATGGAAATCGGCGCGGTCATCGCCGCGGCGCCTGCGGAGAACGTGGTGCGGCTTCGTCCGGCGGAGGGAGACGTCGTGATTTTGCTCGGCGGAAGGACGGGCCGCGACGGAATCGGCGGCGCGACCGGTTCTTCGAAAGAGCATACCGTGGAATCCGTAACGACGTGCGGTTCCGAAGTGCAGAAGGGAAATCCGCCGACGGAGCGTAAGCTGCAGCGTCTTTTCCGCAATGCGGAAGCGAGCAAACTGATCAAGCGCTGTAATGATTTCGGCGCCGGCGGCGTCTGCGTTGCGATTGGAGAACTTGCGCCGGCGCTCGAGATTGACCTGGATAAGGTCCCCAAGAAGTATGAGGGCCTGGATGGGACGGAGCTGGCGATTTCCGAGTCGCAGGAGCGGATGGCGGTCGTCGTCGCCGCACAAGATGCGGAACGTTTTATTTCCCTTGCGCATGGTGAAAATCTGGAAGCTGTGAAGGTTGCGGATATTACGGCAAACGGGCGTCTCAGAATGTCCTGGAAGGGGACGGTCATCGTCGATATCGCCCGCGAATTTTTAGATACGAACGGCGTCAAACAAAACGCCGATGTTTTTGTGGATGTAACGCGCTGCGCCGGTCCGGAGGAACACGCGTGCGGCTGCGGCTCGCGCAGCGGCATGAAAGAACGCTGGCTGAAGATGCTGGGCGCTTTGAACACCTGTTCTCAGAAGGGCCTGGAAGAACGTTTTGACAGTACGATCGGGAACAATACGGTAATTCTGCCGTATGGCGGAAAATACCAGCTGACGCCGGCGGACGGCATGGCGGCCAAGGTTGCGGTAGAAAAGGGCGATACCAATACGGGTACGATCATGACATACGGATTCGATCCGTATCTGATGGAGGAAAATCCTTATATCGGCGCGATGTTCTCCGTGGTCTCTTCGCTCGCAAAGCTGACTGCGCTCGGCGGTGATTTCCGCAGGAGCAGGCTGACCTTCCAGGAATATTTTGAGCGCCTCGGAAACGATCCCGCAAAATGGGGGATCCCATTTGCTGCGCTTCTCGGCGCGGTGCAGGCGCAGCTTGAAATGGAGACGCCGGCGATCGGCGGAAAAGATTCGATGTCCGGTACGTTTGAACAGCTCCATGTGCCGCCGACGCTCGTGTCGTTTGCGGTAGCGCCGGAACGGATCGAAACGATGACTTCCCAGGAATTTAAAAATCCGGGGAGTAAAGTCGTTTTATACCGGATGCCGAAGAGAGACGGCGGCATTCCTGATTTTACCGATATAAAAGAGATGTATGCGTATATCCATTCGCTGATTGAGAAAGGCACGGTTCGTTCCGCCAAAGCAGTCGGCTTTGGCGGAATCGCGGAAGCGCTCAGCTGCATGTGTTTCGGAAACAAATATGGTTTCCGCTTTGAATATTCCTCCGTGCTCGAAGATCTGGATCTTTTCGAGAAGAAATACGGGTCGCTTCTACTGGAGCTTGCGCCGGCTGCGCGGATCGAAGAACTGGATCCGCGGCTGGTTCTGCTCGGTACGGTGACGGAAGAACCCGTGGTTGCTTATGGGGATACCCGGATCGCTGTGGAAGAAATGCTGTCCGTATGGCGCACGGCGCTGGATTCCGTTTTCCCGGAAAAGGCGAACTCTGCCGCGGCGAATCGGATGCAGATCCCGCTGTATGCGGAG
>CABQCN010000367.1 GCA_902462635.1 uncultured Oscillospiraceae bacterium | reverse complement strand
CTTTCCGCGAGATATGCCCTGAGATCCGGATCGGACATGTTTGCAAGGGAACCGTTCACCTGCCATTCCGGGCGCTCTGCAAGGTACGTCCCTCCGGTGATCCGCTCCGGCTCGAACCAGAGCAGTGTTTTCGCGCCGTGCTCCGCACAATGTTTTGAAATGTCCGCCATCTCGCTCGGGAATTTATTTGTATCCATATACCAAGAACCGGTTTCTACCCAACTGGAAATCGGAACTTCTCCAGCGGGATTTTTAAAGTACCAGCCTGCGTCCATCCACCAATAATCGAGATGCAGCCCGTTTCTGAGATAGGTGTCAAAGGCCTCGATCTGATTTTGATCCGTAGCATCCTTCATCTCGCCGTAAATCCAGGAGGTGCTTGCGGCGCAATGCGGCTGGAACAACTCTCCGTTCACAAGCTTCAGATTGCAGTCGATCAGCCATCTTCTCCAAAGGTTGAGAGCGCGCATTTCCGTTACTTTATAACCGGGGCAGCTGTTAAAAGATAAAAAGGTCATCAGCGGCGTGCGGATTTCCTCGCCCGGTTTGAGAGATCCGTCCAGCGTTGCCTGTCCGGCCGTAAAATGTACGTTGTTCGCCGTATGCTTGGCGTCGAACCGTGCTCTCCACTGTCCCGCCCAGCCAACGGAAATTACCGTTCCGGCGTCGCCGTGATACAGCCTGTAGAAAGGCAGCTGGAAGTTTGTCGGCCTTCCGCCGACGGGTTCGAACTCCATCGCAAGACCCGTGTTCAGATCTACGCAGCCCGGCTTCATCGCTTTCTGATCTGCGGAATCGTCTCCCAGAAAATATTCGAGCACCGGAGCGGCGCCGCCGAAGTCCATGTCGGCCGCGTTTACGCAGCTGATCGCCGGAGAATCGGAATCCGCCGTATTTTTAAAGTAAAGAACCCATTCAAACGTTGCGTAATCGGGATAATACGTGCATTCCGTTTTTACTTCGATGCCGCTTTTATGCCGGGCGGTGACGACCGTCTTGCGGATCTCATATACGGCATGCTTTTTGCTGACTTGTTCCGAGAAAATTTCTTTCGAAATAAAAGGGAAATCGTCGTTAAAGCCGTGATACGCCGTTTCACCGATCCGGAACGAAAACGGGAGGGTTTCATACGTCTTGAACAGAGCGTCGTACCATACTTTTGCTCTTTCTTTTTCCTCGCGCAGCGCGCTGACTCTTGCCATAAACAGTTACCTTCCTTTTTACATAATAATATATTTATAAGTAATTAATATGGTTGTCTATTGTGATCCATACCTTGCTTTTCCAGCAGGAACAGCCCGCCGGCCGACCATTTTTTCACCGCAAAGTCATATCCTCTGAGTAAAATAAAATCATCGTATTCTTCGACAAAGAAACCCTCGCTGCCGAGTTCCGGCTCGTCTTCCTCGGTTTCGATATTTCCGTTTTTGTCCGTCCAGAGATACGCGATGGAAGCCGCGTTGACATAACTTGCCGTTTTGCCGCGCCCCGCAAGAACCGGCTGCATGGAATCGAATTTCCAGTGCGTATGCCCGGTAAACATTATGAGATTGGGAAAACGGTCCGTAATCGCACGCAGCGCCGCGTCTTCGCATACCCCGTGCCAGCTTTGAATTACGGGATCGGCCGAGCAGAGAGAACCGGAGACGGTTTCCCGCAGCGGCTGGTGCAAAAACAAAAACGCAGGCGCCCGCTGCCGCGCGGCCTCTTCCAGCAATGCGGTCAGCCATAGTTGCTGCGCCTCCGAAATGTGGACGTAGCAATCGTTTTCTCCGGGATCGATCGGTCGGTCCGGCCCGAGGAAAATAAAATATTTTCCATCTATTTTATGAAAATGGTACAGAGTCGCAGAATCCGTGCGTGTATAACGCAGGAACGCCTCTTTCTGCCCATCGAAACTCGTCTGATATCCGAGTTCGTTCTGATATTTATAAAAATGCATATCATGGTTTCCTACCGCAAAATACAGCGGCGGCAGTCCGCTTTGCGCGGCGTTCTCCCACAGGTCGGTAAAACGTTCCCATTCTTCGGGATATCCGTGATTGGTGGTATCCCCGATGCACATAACGCCGAGCGATTCCGGAACCCGCCGGCGGATTTCCGCAAAACAATCCGCCAGATGCATATTATGCGGATGGCGCGGATCCGCC
>CABQCN010000366.1 GCA_902462635.1 uncultured Oscillospiraceae bacterium | reverse complement strand
TAGCAATGAGGAAATCGAGATCACCGAAGTTGCGGAGAATGCTGCGGCGCCTGCTGAAGTTGTAGAAACAGCGGAAATCCCGGCGGAACCCGTTTTGGAGGAGTCTCCGGTGACGGATGATTCGAGAATCGCAAACGAGAACGATTCATTCGAAACGATGTTGGACAAGACGCTGACCACGATCACAAGCGGTCAGATTGTCAAAGGAACGATCAATAAGATCGATAATAAGGGCGTCTACGTAGACCTTGGATTCAAATTTGAGGGATTCATCGCAATCGACGAATTTGCGGAAGTTCCCGGATTTGAACCGAGCCAGCTGAATATCGGCGACGAAGTAGAAGCCATGGTTGTAAAAGTCAGCGACAAAGACGGCGAAGCGATCCTTTCGAAACGGCGTGTCGACAACAAGAAGAATATGATCCTTCTCGAACAGTCTTTTGAAAGCAAAACGCCTGTAACGGTCCGGATCAAGGAAGCTGTCAACGGCGGCGTTGTCGCATATCTCGGATCGGTACGGATTTTTATTCCCGCTTCGCAGCTGTCCGAACGTTATGCGAAAGATCTGACGGCGTTTGCGGGCAAGGAAGTGGACGTCATCATTACGGCATTCGAAAAGGGTCCGAAAGGACATAACAGAATCGTCGGATCCCGGAAAATCTTGCTCGTCGCCGACCGGGAAGAAAAAGAAGAAGCGTTCTGGAGCCAGATCGAGGTCGGGAAGGTTTGTACGGGAATCGTAAAGAGTCTGACGCCGTTCGGCGCATTCGTGGATATCGGCGGTTACGATGGTCTGATCCATATGTCCGAGCTTTCCTGGAACAGGATCAAACATCCTTCCGAAGTTCTGAAGGTGGGCCAGGAAGTCGAAGTGAAAATTCTGGAATTCGACAGAAAGAAAAAGAGAATCTCGCTTGGATACCGGAAAGAAGACGAGAACCCGTGGTTCGATGCGGAAAATCTTTATCAGGTTGGAGACATCCTGGAAGTTACCGTGGTACGTTTCGCGAATTTCGGTGTGTTTGTAAATATCGCTCCCGGAATCGACGGTCTGGTACATATCTCCCAGATCTCAAACCAGCGGATTTCGAGCGCGGCGGATTGTCTTAAGATCGGCCAAAAGGTAATGGCGAAGATCATCGATACGAATATTGCAGAGAAAAAGATCAATCTCAGCATCCGGGACGTACAGGCGTATGATCCGGAGCCGAAACCGGTTGAACTCGACGAAGACGGAAATCCGATCGTTCCCGAACGGAAAGAACGGCCGCGCAGAAAAGAACGCGGCGAGCGCCCGGCAAGAGGCGAGAAGCGTTCCAGGAGAGATGCGGAAGACGATTTCATCCCGGATCAGGCGTCGTCCATGGGAACGTCCATCGGCGATATCCTGGCTTCGAAACTTCAGCCGGCAATAGAAGTGAATGCGGTTTTAGAAACTGAAACCGAGGAAATAGCGGAAGCTCCCGCAGAGGATGCGGAATCTGAAGCGAAAGAGTAAGAGCGTTTTATATAAAAGACTGATTTCACTTTATATAAAAAGACTGTCCCGCAGGCGATCTGCCGGGGCGGTCTTTTGCTGTATTACGCGGTTGTGTTTTTTTGCTGTGGGCGGCATGATATTACCGTTTGAAAATAATTCCGAGCGGGGAGACTCTATGAAAAATATGATCATCGCGCAGCGTTGCCGCAGATTTTCTGATCCGTCCTGTGAGGGCGCGGCATCGACTGCAGGCAAGAATTACGGAAGCGCTGGGAAAACGCGAAATTTTTATTTGCATTGGCTGACAAGATGTGTTACAATAGCGAATGCTGTTTGAAGATTTTCAAGGGAGGTGTGTTTAAATGGCAAGATGTGAATTTTGTTCAAAAGATATGTTGTTCGGACGCCACATCAGCATAACACGTTCGCAGGTGAGCAGACGTGCGAAGAGAAATTGGAAGCCGAATGTCAGGAGAGTTAAGATCATGGTAAATGGCGCTCCCCGTTACGCTCATGTGTGTACTTCCTGCTTGAAATCAGGAAAGGTTACAAGAGCCGTTTGATTTGGCATTGCTGACTTTTATAAATCGAATGTGTTATCGTACGAAACATAGCATTACAGCCGGCTGCTTTTGCGGCCGGCTTTTTGCATACGCGGAAACTGCCGGAACCGGGAT
>CABQCN010000365.1 GCA_902462635.1 uncultured Oscillospiraceae bacterium | reverse complement strand
TTCTTCCGGTTCTTTCCAGCCGGCCCGGGCCGCCGCACCCCGCGATTCGGCCCGCACCCCACGTCGCCCCAATATTTTCGAACAATTTTACCCTGAAATTGTTCGAAACCGGGATGGCGGGCAGGATGGCGGGAAGGCTTGCCCTGGATTTTCGAACAATTCCGAACGGTTTTTGTGCGAAACAAAGTGGATAAGCGGGTATATGGGAAAATTTGGAAAGACCAAGGAGCTATGGGCCGCTTTTTCGACTTGCAGAGCATATGATTTTGATTTTTCACTCTAATTTACCGGAAATCACGTTTTCGCTTTCTTTTGGGAAAATTTCATTACAATACATCGGGACCGGGAACCAGGTGCGGATCGCGCTTTCTTCGGTAAAATCATTACCGCAGGAAGCATAATCGCAAAACAGGAGTTCTTCCGTTTCATGCTGGAAAAAGTGAATCGGCCGCCGTAAGAATTTTACCCGGAAAGCGGCCAACGTGCCTTCTTTTTCAACGCGCACCGCAACCGGCCGCACGGATTGGCTTCCGATTCCTTGTACAGGGTAATATTCGTGCTCCATCTGTTCGTCGCGGACCGGCTTCATCGCATCGTTCATCAGCCAGAGGGATTTCGCGGATTCTTCCACGGATCTGCGGTCCATTGCCAGAACAAGCGGTCCCCACGTCAGCGATTTGTAATTTTCCATTCCGGGAGCCGGATTGATTTTCAAACGGGTACGGAAATCGATCCGGATTTCCGTATGCCTGCGCCATTTTGCGTGCATCTCGCAATACGTTCCCGCCGCGGGGTAAAATAATTCTTTGCCGACGCGGACTTCCGCATGGTCCGCCCAGGCGGGGATCCGCAGCGACAAAGACATTTCTTCTTCCGGCACCTGCTCCAGGCAAAGCCGCGCAGTGCTTCCGGCGGGGTAATCCGTTTCCTGCAGGATGATCACCGGCTGTCCCCGGAAATCCGCGCAATAACGGCCTTTCTCATAAAGATTTACTGCAATCCCGCCGCTGCGTGGCATGACGCACCAGTGCGGAACCTCGAGCAGTGCGCGCGGCCCGTTCACGACACAACAGCTGGTTCCCATCGATTCGATCTGTACCGGGCTCAGCACGCGGCGTCCCTGCAGCGGAGAGAAGTATGCCCACCAGCTTCCGTCCGGTTTCATTGCACCCGCCAACGCGTTGTATAAACTGACTTCCAGCCGGTCCGCCCATTTTACGTCCTGCGTAACTTCCAGCAGCTGTTTGCATACCTTCATGTAGGTTGCCGTAACGCACGTTTCCATCGGCGTTTCCAGCAGCTGCGTCTGCCGGAAAACCCCCTCGCACCACAGTTCGCCGCTCGAACCGGAACCCGTAATCATGATTTCCCGTTCGGCTACCGCATCCATGTAAGCGCGCACCGCCTCGAGATACCGCGTCTTGCCGGTGACGCGGTAAAGATCCAGCACGCCGGCAAAGCAGGACATGATTTCATATCCTTTCGGCGCCGCGATCGTGGCCGGAATGCAGCCGGGAACAGCCTGCTCCAACAGCCGCAGCCCTTCCGGATTGTACGCGGACGGAAGGCTCCAGGAATCGACCAACTCCTCCGCATAAGAAAGATAACGCGCCGCCTGCGTCCGTTCGTACAGCAATACGATCGGCTGTAAAATGGAGCAGGACGACAAGCCCCGCAGCGCTTTCATGCCGGTATCGGCAACTTTGCGCGCGCCGCCTCCGGTCGTGCTGGCGATGAGTTGGTCCGCCATCTTTTTTGCGCAATTTAACACCTGCCTGTCGCGCGTGAGATCGTAATACGAAAGCAGGCCGAGCAGCGCATATTTTCTGCCCCATATATCCCAGGCGGTAAAATCCTCTGCGCTCGCACTAAGCCTGCCATCCGCTTCCTGCGTCTTTATAATTCCGGAGACCGCATCCTCCAGAATTTTATAATATTCCGGCAACGGTTCATATTCATAAGCCAAAACGGCAGAAGTAAACCATTTCCCCCAGAATTCCCCGCAGAAGAGTCCCTCCGAATCGAGTTTCTCTTCAAAGGCTCTGATAAACGGCCGATAATCCGTCGCCATCACGCCGCTGCGGATACAATTGCCGATCAGGCCGCCGACATACCCATCGAGCCTTGCCCCTTCGTATTTTTCCATTGTAATCACCCTCCGG
>CABQCN010000364.1 GCA_902462635.1 uncultured Oscillospiraceae bacterium | reverse complement strand
GATTGATAAATTCATCACACATCGTTACATTTCCTCGTTAACAAATTTTGGTCTCCGTAAGAGTATACCATATCCGTTCTTCTTACTCAAGAAGAGGTGCTCTTTCCCGTTTCAATGCAGCCGGCTGCCTCCGTTATGTTACTGCTTCTTACCGCGCATAAGGCTTCCGCGCCCTGATCAGGAGCATCATCGGCCGGCGCATCTCATCCTTCATCCCCGGTATTTTCATCATCTCCGCGCAGGGCTGCGCTTCCTCGACGGCCTCCAGCACAAAGCCGGCACGGATCAGTCCCATGATGATCTGCGTCAGCGTATGGTGCTGCTTGGTTACGGTCTGTCCAAGAAAATGGGTCTGCCGTTCGCCGGCGTAAAAGTAGTTATCGACCGGCCAGAACTGCGGTCTGCGGTCTCCGTCATAGATCCAGTCCTCATTTACGCCGGCGGTAAAGACCGGGTGTTCTATATTGAGCAGGAATACGCCGTCGTCCTTCAGCGTTTTATAGATATTCCCATAGACCGCATCCAAATCCGCTACATAATGCAAAGCCAGATTGGATACGGCCACATCGTAGGTGTCTTTCGGATACGCATACTCCTCTATTCCGCACACCTCATAAGTAATACGCTCGTCGGCATTGCGTATTTTAGCTTTGGCAATCATCTTTTCACTCAAATCAAAACCGAGAACCGATTTGGCTCCTTGTTCTGCGGCATATTTGCTGTGCCAGCCGTAGCCGCATCCGATGTCCAGCACAGCTTTGTCATGCAGGTCAGGGAACAAGGGCCGAAGCTGATGCCACTCGCCGGCTGCCGTCAGTCCGTCCTTGCTTCGGGACATTTGTGAATAGGCGTTAAAAAATTCTTCGTTATCATATATGTTTTTCATGCGAATCTACCTTTCTGTTTCCGATTTCCGTACCGGGCGGTGCGCCGGCATTTTGATTGATTTATCAGCCCTTGACAGTAATACTATGATTCAACTTGCTGCTCGTTGTCCAAACGAACCCTCATATCTTCCTCGATGATGGACAGCTTGAATTTGATGGATTTGGGCCACTGTTCATTGGGCTGGCGCTCCGGGTAAATCTGAATCTCAAAGATCAGCGCCTCAATCAGCTGCCGTTTCTCTTTGCCGTCAATCTTTCCGTAGAATTTATCGAAGTAGATCAGGACCTTGTAGATATTATCCCCGGTCAGCTGTTCCGCCTCGATAGCCTGTTTCTTGGCTCTGGCCGCAATCAGCAGGGATTCCAATTCTTCACTCTTATCATACATCCTATAGAACCGATCATCAAGGTCTGTTTTCCGCCTGCTGTAATGCCGGTCATCCGGGTCAGGGGAATCGATTTTTTCAATTAGCTTGGATTTGGTGGAATAAGCCTGACGAAGCTGCACTTCGTAGTTGCTGATTTCCTGCTCAATCGCCGTGGTATCGACTTTCATATTGATTTTTTCCGTTCTGTCGCTGGACTTTGCTGATTCCATGATTTTCAAGATATTTTGCGATTCCCTTTGCACCGCAATTGGTCGTAACATACTTGCTCATAAATGGTGCGAATCGCCAAAAATTTACAGCATGAACTGAAAACGGCGAAGGATGGGAAACGATGGGCCGCAAGTCGGAGACAGAGGTGGAACGGGAGGTGCTGGAGTTTGTCACCCGGTATGTTCTGCTGGGAATAATGGCTGCCCTACCCAGCACTCCATCCTTCATGGACTATGAGGCGGTGTATCTGCCGAACGGCCGCTTTCTCAAAAAAGCATCCATGGAGACGGACGAATACCTATCATTGTTTTACCCCTTTGTCCAGCTGGATTTGGTGAAGAATGGGATTGTGAACTGGGATAAAACGGCGGATGCCGCTGCGGCGAGACGGGAGTTTTTATACGCCTCTGCTTTCTTCTGCGGTCAGGCGGATTTTGCTTCTCAAAATCCTGCGTTTGTGGTAACATCATTATCATAAAATCCGCCTGACCTACTGCCTCCGAAAAGTGTCTGGCTACTGCAATCTGCCTACAACGCAGATACCGCAGCCAACCCCTTTCCAGCGTCAGCCGCAAGCAAAGGTATAACACACGACTTTCCGGGGGAAAGTCGTGTGCCACGAAACTACCGGTTTCTTTGGATTTTTCCGGTCAAAGGGGAACCTATCCCCTCTGAACACCCCTTG
>CABQCN010000363.1 GCA_902462635.1 uncultured Oscillospiraceae bacterium | reverse complement strand
CGCGGCGGGAGGCGGCGATACGCTCCGCCGTCCAGTTGGAATATCCGTAGCTTCTGATCTTACCCTGTCGGAGAAAAAGATTCATCCATTCCGTAATTTCGTCTGCCGGAACGGCGGGATTGTCCCGGTGCAGCCAATAAAGATCGATGCAGTCGATTTGCAGACATTCCAGGCTTTCTTCGAGGTCGCTCCGTACTTCCGCAAAAGAGAGCCGGGAAGCATGCATATCCCCAATCCGGGGGAATCCGCCCTTCGTTGCGATATAAAACGTCTTCCCCAATGCGTTCTCCGTACCGCTTTTGCGCAGCCATCTGCCGATGACTTTCTCGCTCATATGTTTTTCGCCCGGCAGGTAGTCGGAATAAACGTGCGCCGTGTCGAGCAGATTGCCGCCCAGCGCGCAGAACGTATCCAACAGGCGGCAGGCGGACTCCTCCGGGATCGTTTTCCCATAATAATCCGTACCGAGAACCAGCGGAAACACCGACAGGTGCGTACCGGGAATCGAATGATGCGCCATGTGGGAACCACCTTTCTGCAAAAATTACAAGCCAAGCTTCAGCGCGTTGATTTCCTTGATTTCGAGTTCGATCTCTTTTTCGATTCGTTTTAAATCATTGCGGATATCGTCGACGGTTTCCTCGACTTTTACATTTTGCTTTTCGCGCCGTCCGCCGCGGTAATTATTATTCTTCTTATTATACTGGTTTCCGCCCGGATTGCTGCCCGCGTTCTCCGGCTGCGCTTTTGCCGGCGGTTCCGGTTTTCGTTCGGAACCCCCCTGCTGAGAATTTTGTGTCTGCTGCGGACGGTTCTCCCGCGGCGGGCGCTGCTGATACGTTTTGCTGTTGTTGTATCCGTATCTTTTATTATTGTTGTGTTTCGGTTTACCCGCGCTGTTGTTATTGTTGTTATTATTATTGCCGGTATTGGGGGCGTTCTTTTCCTGCGCCATGATTCTTATCCTTTCTCCTGACTGAATTTTGTGCGGACGATTGCGATCACTTCGCCGGTAGCGCTGTCCGTAAAGGCAGCGTAATCGTCGTTGAACTGCACCGTATATTCGCCGGAAGCCGCTTTCATATTGTAATATGCATTCAAAGCGACATCCTTGAAACTCTGCGCCAGATCGTCCGTTTTATAAAACAAGCCATCTCTGTAAAGCTGCTCAGAGGACTGGTATAAAAGCGGCTCGTCGAGGTCGGGGTTATACCGTTCGATCATCTCCGGTAAAATGGTGCATGCGATCAGGCAGCACGGTTTCCTGTATTTTCCCAGTTTGTATTGATCCGCTGCGATAATGCTTTTCTGATAAAGATCCCCGAGTTTGCCCAAAAGAGAATTGTCCGCAACGTAGGCGCGACCCTCCGGAACCGTTATTTTCACAAGCACATCGCCCGGTTCGGAACCCGCTCCATCCTGTGGATGCAGATATGTCTCGAAACAGGGAATCTGCGCGCCATAAATATTTATGGTTTTCGTAAACCTGCTGTTCAATTTCAACCCGCATTCGATCACTTCTTCCGCTTCTTCCGCAGGAATAAAACAATAAACTTTCACACGCATTGCTCCATTTCAGAATAACTTGATCCGCCCATATTATATCTTTATTTACCCGAAATTGCAATGCGGGTTTCCCGCGTCTTACCGGATACTACAGCCAGGAGAAGGTTCGGCATGTTTTCTAATAACATCATAGGTTCTAATATAGCGGCTGTATTTACTTTTCATTATAGGGAAAATAAAACACGAATTATTTGACAGGAAGCGCTGTTTGATGTTAAAATGTGCTCGTCAATTTTTGGATTGGAGGTGCTTTGAAATGGCATATATTATTAACGACGAATGTATCAGCTGCGGCGCTTGCGCAGGAGCATGTCCCGTAGAGGCGATCAGTGAGGGAGACGGCAAATATGTAATCGACGCGGAGACCTGCATCGAATGCGGGGCTTGTGCGGATGCGTGTCCCGTCGGCGCTGCACAGGCGGAATAAGCGCGCCTGCCGTTCTATTACAGAACCATTTGATCGATGAAAAAGTTTGCAGAAAACGCAAACTTTTTTTATACTTAAAAGGATGAGCGATTTCCCGATCGGCCAAGACGAACAGATCGACGATCTTTGCCTGAAAAATTATAAAATCATACAAAAGAAAGGCTGCTTCCGTTACGGGACCGA
>CABQCN010000362.1 GCA_902462635.1 uncultured Oscillospiraceae bacterium | reverse complement strand
GATCGAAAACCGGAGCGGCAGGAGCAGACCGTTTCTCAGCCGATCCATCCGCGTAATCCGGAAGACGAAGAAAGATCCCGTTTATTTCTCGAAATGCGTCGGATTTATAAATATCCAAGAACTATAAATACGCACGGGCAGGATGTTTCTTTTTTTTACCAGCAGGCAAAAATGATGGAACATTTCGAGGACGACTATCCGGAACACGCGGAATTTTCCGCTTATTTTCCCGAGTATCAAAAAATGACCGACGAGCAGCTGCGCACGTATTTTACGTGGCGTACCAACGTCCGCAGAGGCGCCGTTGAGGAGACATCTTTATCCTATGTGTTTCTTTATATATATGAACTGATCCACAATATCGGCGTTACGGACAGTATTGACGGGTTTGAAAAGATGATGTATATCTGGAAAGAATATGGAAAATATGAACCGAAGCTCGGAAAATACATGGCCGATTGGGTGAAAGACTATTATATTACGAATTCTTTCGACGTTTCCTTTGCTGAATTGGTGCGGCAAGAAGAATTACTGCAGGAATATTATGATTTTTCCAAGGAAGAAAGCTTCTTCGCGCTGTATGCGAAGCTGTCGAATTACCGTTTCGAGAAATCGGCTTTTTATTCCGCGGATACGGAACCCATATTCCGGGATTGCTTTAATTATGTCGTAAAAATATTGGACGAATGGCTGCGTGAAAACGGTATATATTTCGACGACCTGATTTATTACGGGCATAAAGGGTGCGCCTGGCTCCCTTTTGAGAAAGCCGTATTTGCAATGCGGAGCATGCGATTTCCCGAGAAAAAAACGGTTCGGATTTCGAACGCGGAAATCTATTTTTATGAAAACGGCCGCTGGACTTCTTCCCGCAACAGAATCCGCAGAAAAAACGGCCGTTTTCTCCTCGGATATCTCTTCCGGCGGATCGAACAATTTTACCGGAGCGCAATGGGGTTCAAGCGGAAATTCAACGCAGACAGGAAGAATGTCGATCTTTCGCAGCTGGAGGACACCGCAGTGGAACCGAATGAGTTTTTTGCAAAAACCGATGCGGCGATCCTTGCATTTTACCGGAATTCCCAAAAAGTATCGGTTACGGTGGATCCGGATAATTTAGAAAAAATCCGGGAAAAAGCGTTGTTGACACAAGAAAAGCTTCTGGCGGATCCGGAAGAAGAGAAGAGGAAGATTGATGCGGCGGAGCAGATACTGCCGGATTCTCATTGCGGCGGAAAGCAGGAGAAACCAGAGCCGGAACTTGCGCCTGTCTCTGGGGATCCTTGGAAAACGTTCGCATCCTCGTTGTCGGACACGGAACGGGAAGCGCTTCGCATCATCCTGAACGGAGCTTCATTCCGGGAATTGCAGGCGTTTTCCAGAGACCGTTTTGTGATGCCGGAAGTACTTGCCGACGGCATCAATGAAAAGGCTATGCAAGCCGTAGAGGATAAGATCCTGGAATTTGCGGAAACGATGTTTGTTTTCGATGAATATAAAAAAGAATTGGAAGGAGTGATTCCATGAAACAGAACAACCCTCCGAAACGGATCACCAGTACGATTATCAACGCCCTGAAAGGCGGCGTTGTCCCAAGGGTGGGCCTGGAATATATTACCGTGGGACGGGAACAGGAAATCAACGCGCTTCTGCATGATATCGAGATCATTGCCGACGGCGGCGCCGCGTTTCGGTTTATTGTAGGAAAATACGGAAGCGGAAAGAGCTTTTTACTGCAAACGATCCGGAATTCTGCTACGGAACGCGGCTTTGTGGTAGTGGACGCAGATCTTTCTCCGGAACGCCGGTTTGTCGGTTCAAAAGGGCAGGGGCTTGCCACCTATAAAGAGTTGATTAAAAACATGTCAACGAAAACAAAACCGGATGGCGGCGCGCTGCCGTTGATTCTGGAGCGATGGATTTCCAATCTCCGCACGGCAGCAGCGATGGAAGAACAGCTTACCCCGGAAGATCCCGGTTTTGATCTTCAGGTAGAAAAACGGATCCATACGGTGATCGGCAGCCTGGAGGGCATGGTAAACGGTTTTGAATTTGCAAGAGCGGTTCTGCTGTATTACCAGGCGTACAATACGTCCGACGACCAGCTGAAATCCAACGTCATCCGTTGGTTCCGGGGGGAATATCCTACGAAGACGGAAGCGAAGCAGGATCTGAATATCAATTTTATCGTTACGGATGACACC
>CABQCN010000361.1 GCA_902462635.1 uncultured Oscillospiraceae bacterium | reverse complement strand
AATCAAAATATCGAACCGAGGTTTCCTGATAAATCGGGAATCCCGCGCGATGGAGATAATTCATCACGCGCTCCTGCTCCGGATACTGCGCGCAAAGGCGGTCTTCGACTTCACGGTTATGCGCATATAAAGGGATCGTCATTTCCGAAAGCACGGGAATATGTTTTTTGATGCGGTTCGGATAGCTTCCGCGTCCCCACATCATGTAAAAGATCAATCCGAGGAACGGGATCAGCAAAATTACGGAGATCCACGCAATTTTATACGATGGATTTTTATGATTCAATACGATCCGGATCACCGCGACCGCGCCGACGATCTGAAAAATAAGATAGGAAGAAAGCACAAACGCTTTCATTTTATATAATCCCCATATGAGAACGCCGATTTGTACCGCCATCAGTAAAATTGCGATCAACAGTTTCCCGAGATTTGCCTTCCTCCGCTTCGGGCGTTTCTTCAGCCGCTGCTGGATTTCTTTGAGATCCGCAGTCCTGTCGACATGCTTCCCATCCGCGTGCCGCCCCCGCAAATAGTTCCGGTAAGGCGGATGCAGCCTGCGTCTTTCGTCGTTCTGTTTCTTCCCCCCTTTTCTGTTCTTTGTCGCCATCGGTTTCGCACCCTCGCCTGTATAAAAATATATGATTTATTATAATCTATTTTGATCGCAGTGTCCAATAAAAACAAAGTATTATAAAGCAATTTCCTGACTGACAAAAGTAAAGTACCCTTTTTCTGCGAAAGATTCCGCCGCCCGCTGCGCGCGCGCCGCGTCTTCTCTGCGGAAAATCCCAAAAAAGGTTGCGCCGCTGCCCGACATCAGCGCGGCCGCCGCGCCGGATTCCAGAATCGACGCTTTTAGCTCCGCCAGCGCGGGATATAAATAAAATGCCGGATATTCCAAAACATTTTTCATTTTACCGGCCAGCTGCGCAGCGCTACCCTGCATCGCGCGTTCCGCCGCGGCGATGTCGGGACGCCCTTCCTGCGGAATCCCCCCTTGCGTTTCCAGAAAATCATAGAGGCGGTACGCTTCCGGCGTGCAGATATCGATATTCGGATTAACGAGCAGCAGAACCCCGTTCCGGAACGGCTCGATATAGCGCAGCGTCGTTCCCGTTCCCGTTGCCACCGCCGCGCCGGCGCGGAGCAAAAAAGGAACGTCGGCGCCGATCTGCGCCGCATACGGCAGCAGCTGCGCCTCGGTCAGGCCAAGGTCATATAACCGGTTCATCCCTTGCAGTACGGCGGCCGCGTCTGCGCTGCTGCCGCCGAGTCCGCCGCAGCGCGGTACTCTTTTCTCGATATGGATTTCCGTTCCCGTATCGATCCGGCTGAAGTCGCGCGCCAGCAGATACGCAGCGCGGTAGGCCGTATTTTTTTCATCCTGCGGAAGCCACTGCGCATCCGACGTTACCGTAAGCGGTTTGCGCCGTTCCGATACGGGCGCGCGCCGGAGCGTCACAATGTCGCAAAGGGGAATCGTCTGCAGGATCATTTCCACCGCGTGATAACCGTCGCTGCGCAGCCCTTTGATATCGAGCGCGATATTGATTTTACAATACGCTTTGATCTCTACGTAGTCCCGTTTCATTTATGGTACTGCTCTCCGTGATTTATTTTCATCGCCCGGTACAGCTGTTCGGCAAGGATCAGCCGCGTCAGCTGGTGCGGGAACGTCATCGGCGAAAGACAGAGCCGCAGATCCGCACGCGCGGTGACACCGCTGCTGATCCCGTCGGATCCGCCGATCACAAAGGTAAAATCCGAAGTTCCGGATACCGTCTTTTCCTCGATATAGGACGCAAGCTTTTCAGAAGAAATTTCGCGGCCGTGCAGATCGAGCGCAACCACGCAGTTGCCCGGCGCAATCCTTTTCAAAAGCGCTTCCCCTTCTTTTGCGATGCGTTTTTCGCGGATCGGGTGGTTTTCTTCCGCAACCTCCGTCACGTCTGTCCTTGCGTATTTCCCAATACGGCCTATATAGTCCGCGACTGCCGCCTGCAGGTAGGCTTCTTTGATCCTGCCGACGCATAATATCGTAAAATGCATCACAGAACCGTTACCTTGCTGGAATGTTCCCGCGCCGCCACATTTACCGTTACGTCCCGTTCCACGCAAATCCCGCATTCCGTAAGTGCTTTGCAGGACGCGGCAAGCGCAATCTCCGGCGCATTATTTTCATGGCTCAGGTGCCCGAGATAAATATATTT
>CABQCN010000360.1 GCA_902462635.1 uncultured Oscillospiraceae bacterium | reverse complement strand
AGCGGAACGTAAAATCGGGATTTTTGTAGTTTCTACCTATAATACGGATTATATTTTTACAAAAACGGAGCAGTTCGAATGCGCCGCCGCTGCGTTGAAAGATAGCGGATATTCCGTAGAACCATAAACAGGATCGGAAAAATTTTACAAAGGGGATTGACAGATGCGTTAGCAAGTGCTAACATATAGCGCGGTTAGAACAATCTAACCATATGTTTTGAATTTGAGTTAGTGAATACTTACTGAAAGGCGAGGAGTGACTGTGATGCCGCTGACATTGGCAGGAATCGGAGAAGAAACCATGATACGGAAAATCGGAGGCAGCCCGGCGGTGCGGGCACACCTGGAGAACCTGGGATTCGTAGCCGGGGGAACCGTTACGGTGATTTCAACGATGAGCGGAAACCTGATTGTAAACGTAAAGGATTCCCGGATTGCGATCAGCCGGGAAATGGCCGCTAAGATTATGGTATAAACGTTTGTCAGAAGAGGAGGAAGTCGTATGAAGACATTGAAAGAGGTAAAAATCGGCGATACCGCTACCGTACTGAAACTCCATGGCGAGGGGGCGGTAAAGCGCAGAATCATGGATATGGGGATTACGAAAGGCGTGGAGGTACAGGTGCGGAAGGTCGCTCCCCTGGGAGATCCGATCGAAGTGACGGTCAGAGGGTATGAGCTGTCGCTTCGGAAAGCAGATGCGGAACAGATCGAGGTAAAATAATTTTTTGCGTCTGTGTTAGTCAAAACTAATTTAAAAGAAAGGAAGAAACGCAATGCGTATTAAAATTGCCCTCGCGGGAAATCCGAACAGCGGAAAGACGACCTTATTCAACGCGCTGACCGGCTCCAACCAGTTCGTCGGCAACTGGCCGGGCGTAACGGTGGAGAAGAAAGAAGGAAAGCTCAGAAAGCAGAATGACGTAGTGATTATGGACCTTCCGGGAATTTATTCCCTGTCGCCGTATACGCTGGAGGAAGTCGTCGCGCGGAATTATCTGATCAACGAACGGCCGGATGCGATTCTGAATATTGTAGACGGTACAAATCTGGAACGGAACTTATACCTGACGACGCAGCTTACCGAACTCGGCATTCCGGTCGTAATTGCCGTCAACATGATGGACGTTGTGAAAAAGAACGGCGACAAGATCAATATCGAAGAACTGTCGCGGGAATTGGGATGCAAGGCAGTGGAAATATCGGCGCTCAAGGGAACCGGGATCCTGGAGGCCGCGGAGGCGGCAGTCGAAGCGGCGCAGGGGACGAAAACCGTTCCGCAGCACCGTTTCAGCGGTCCGGTGGAGCATGCAATCGCACATATCGAAGAAGCCGCGGTCCATTCGATGCCCGCCGAGCAGCAGCGCTGGTACGCGATCAAAATCTTTGAGCGGGACGAAAAAGTTTTAGAAAAGTTACAGCTCGATCCCGTTACGCTCCGCCACATCGAAGAAGACATTCAAGCGGCGGAGCGGGAGCTGGAGGACGATGCGGAAAGCATCATTACAAATGAACGGTACCTCTATATCGCTTCGATCATCAAAGGCTGCATCCGGAAAAAAAGCACGGGAAGGCTTACGCCGTCAGATAAAATCGACCGGATCGTTACGAACCGATGGGCGGCGCTTCCGATTTTTGCCGTCATCATGTTTCTCGTATATTTTATATCGGTTACGACGGTCGGTACTTGGGCGACGGACTGGGCGAATGATGGCGTGTTCGGCGATGGCTGGCATCTGTTTGGGATCGGTTCTTCTGCGTTTGACGAGAATATGACGAAATACGCCGAAGAAAACGTCTGGACCGACGACTTGGCGGCGATTGTTGAAAATGCCGATCACGCCGGCGTCGTGGGTGCGGATGAAATTCTCGAAGCGATCAAAGAAAAAGATTTCGGCGCGTTTGAAGAAGCATACGGTACGTATGCCGATGCGCTCGGCGAGGCGGATTACGACATTTCGGAACTGGTGGACGCTTCCCTGAAGGATGCGCCGGATCCTTCCCAATACGGCGTGTGGATTCCCGGAATCCCCGTACTGGCGGAGAAGGGACTGGATGCGCTGGAGTGCACCGATTGGCTGAAGAGCCTGATTCTCGACGGCATCATCGGCGGCGTGGGCGCGGTGCTCGGATTCGTACCGCAGATGATCGTGCTGTTCCTTTTCCTTGCGTTCCTGGAATCCTGCGGATATATGGCGCGTATCGCCTTCGTTATGGACC
>CABQCN010000359.1 GCA_902462635.1 uncultured Oscillospiraceae bacterium | reverse complement strand
AAGCGCCGTACAAACTCCGGCCACACAAATCACCCCTACAATTACAGAAATCAGAATGGTCTCTTTCTTGATTCTCCATTTCATACGTCAAACCGCCTTTCCGGAACTGTCGCTGTCGTCTCCGTCGCTGCTGGTGAAAAACTTTGTAATATTGGACAAATATCTTTTGATTTTCTTCGTCGTCGTTTTCTCGAATTCTTCTTTGCGGATTACGACTTTTTGTATTTTTTTATACGTCGGAAGACCCTTGTTTATTTTTTTGACTTCTTTCCAGATCAGATCATGGATCCCCTGCGTATCGTCCATCGAAATACGTGTTTTCTCCGTAATCGTTTCTTCTTTCGGCACCACCGTGGCGCAGATCACGGTATCGTCCTCCTTTTCATCATCGTCTCCCCACACGACGCATTCCAGGACATACGGAATTTTCAGGAGCTTTTCTTCCAGCTCTTCCGGATAAATATTCTTCCCGGTTTTATTGACGATCATATTCTTGATTCTGCCGGTAATATAGACTCTGCCGTATTTATCCATATAGCCGCGGTCTCCGGTGTAAAACCAGCCGTCTTTCAATACGGCGGCGGTCGCTTCCGGATCTTTGTAATATCCAAGCATGATGTTCTCTCCGCGGGCAACGATCTCTCCCCGCCCATCCTTATCCTGATTCGCGATTTTCACCTCGATCCGCGGCATCGCGGGTCCAACGGAAGCATCCGCGTTTCCGGAATCGCGGCTTACGCACAGAATCGGAGAACATTCCGTAAGGCCGTATCCCTGGCGGAGTTTAAAGCCCATCCGGTTCATATCTTTGGATATTTTCGGATTCATCGCAGCGGCGCCGGCAATGATCAGGCGCAGCTTGCCGCCAAGCGTTTCATGGACCTGGCGAAACATTTTTCTGCCGGCATTCCGGAATCCGATATGCTGCAGACCGCCGGACGTCCAGAGCATGCAGCGGAACGCTACTCTTTTTACGGGATTGGAATGCGCCTGCTTCATAATTTTACCGTAAACATTTTCTACGATGAGCGGAACAAGCATCAGGATCGTCGGCTGATATTCCTGTACGTTTTTCGCAATATACCGCAGGCCGTCACAAAAGGCGATCCGCGCGCCCATATACAAGATTTCGAGGAAATCGCAAGTACATTCGTATGTATGGTGAATCGGCAGGATCGAAAGCACCGAATCCGTGCAGTCGTTATCGAGGCACTGCGTGACGCTTTCGATATCCGCGCAGATGTTGCGCTGGGAAAGCATGACGCCCTTCGCCACCCCGGTCGTACCCGAAGTAAACAGCAGCACGCTCATTGCATGGCTATCGACGGCAACATCCGTGTAACGGGAATCTCCGTTTTCCAGAAGTTGCGCGCCCCGCTCGAGCAGCGCGCCGATGGTAAAATACGCTTTCCCTTCCGCTTCGTGTTCTTCCTCATCCATACAAATCAAAATTTGTATCGATTGATTCAATTGCAATGCTTCCTGCAGATTTTTATCAAAAATTTTACCGGAAAAGATCAACACTTTCGCTTCGGACTGGTTCAATATCATGGCGACCTCGTCGGCGTGGAGTTCTTTATCGATCGGTACGATCACGCCGCAGCCGCACGTTACTGCGAGATAGGAAAGGCACCATTCATACCTGTTTTCCCCGATCACGGCGATAGTTTCGCCCTTGAGTCCGAGATCGATCAGCGCCGTTCCAAGCCGGTCGACCTCCTTTCGGAATTCTTTGTACAGAACTTTGCGGTATTCCGCCTGCTCTTTTTGATTTTTCTTTAAAATAAAAGCTTCCCGATCGCCGTAAAATTCCACCGAACGATCCAGAAGTTCTTTAAAATTGTTGATTCTGTCTTCCTCGCGCAATATTTTCTCATCATTTTTCAAAAAAAACCATTCCTTTCAAAATAAAAAGGTGTTATACTAATTTTACAGTAAGCTGCATTTAATCTTATATAGTATAATAAAAAGCGGCTTTAAAGTAAACAAGTATTTTTATATCATACTATGATTGCGGAGTAGAAAAAATGGATGATAATAAGAAAAAATTTATGAATAATATCGTAAAGCATATCAAAACTTTTACCACGGACGAGGAAGAACACGCTGCAGAAGAAGAACCCTCCCAGCCGGCCGCGCCGGATAAAATCATAGTAGAACCGGTGAATTCCGAGGATCAAACGTAAAATGCGCCGGGAAAACAATTAAAAATCAACAGGGGCGCG
>CABQCN010000358.1 GCA_902462635.1 uncultured Oscillospiraceae bacterium | reverse complement strand
TCAATAATCCGATCTTCCATATCGAAAGTAAAATTACCACGTTGGTATTCCAGCTTAGCTATGGCAAAGAAGCGATCATAACT
Source organism: uncultured Oscillospiraceae bacterium (assembly GCA_902462635.1). Lineage (GTDB taxonomy): Bacteria > Bacillota > Clostridia > UBA1212 > UBA1255 > Egerieisoma. The sequence goes on along the minus strand of CABQCN010000358.1, from coordinate 2,156 downwards.
GTCGACATTCTGATCTTGTGTCTCGGCTGACTGGCTTTCCAGTACGCGGTAATATTTGCTGATTGCCACACCGGTGTTGAGCGTCTCAAATTCCATAGTCTCTTTCTTGCCGCCGAAGGGCAGGAACATTCTGTCGGAATATCGGTTCCATACTTTAAGCGGATGGAGATACACGTTTTCCGCATCGGAATATACATCCAGCAAAAGCTGCGTCGTATCGCGGATCTTCGCAATCGTATCAAAGGAATGCCGCCCTCGGATCAGCGGAAAGTAGGCAACCGTATCCAGTTCAAACAAAAAAGGACAGGTGACACAGAAAAAGTTCCCCATCATGAAATCCGTATACCAGGCACTCTGCAGCTCAGACAAGCTGTCAAATACATAGAACGCATCTTTCCCTTCTTTTGCAATCAGTCTGTAAATCGACACCGTGAACGCTTCAAATCCATCCTCCGGATCAAATTCATAAATCGTAAGACCTTCCGTTGGCGTCAAAATCGGCGCATGCTGTGCGAACCTGATATAGATCAGATTCCGCTTCTCCCGGATTGCCTGCCTTGCAAATCCTTGGGCAAACGTTCTGAATTCCTCGAGCCGGGTGACCTGCCATACCACATTGTCGCCCATACGAATATTGTCCAGAAGCTCGTCAAGTTTTGGATATCCGCTCAAAATCCTATCAAATGCTGCCATGTTGAGATCCTTTCCAGAATAATATCATCGTTTCGGTATTATTGAAATTGTAACTGATATCGTACTCCGAAGTCAAGTTCCGCCGCTTCTCCTGATTTCGGAATACGGCGCAGGAAGGATTAAAACAAAATAAATTCCGATGGTACGCAGTGATCTCGTTTCCCGGGAAGCACGCCGCTTTTACAATACGTGCCGGCCAGTTCCGTCGCCAACCGCGCCTGCCCGGCGACGTCCTGTTTCACGATGGCGTCCAAAATCCGGTTCGTGACATATTGTTGATTCAGAGGAGCGTTTTCGAATCCCAAACAGCGAACCTGCCCTTCCTTACCCAATTTCATGATCGCGCCGCATACATAAGGCGTATACCCATCAGGCGAAAAAATGCAATCAAAAGGGAATTGTTCCCAGATCGGCTGCAGCATGCGGGCCAGATGCGACGAAAAATCCTTTTCCCGGAAAAGGGGAGGATTTGCCTGTTGCAGGCGGTAGTCGCCGGATTGCCGCAGCCGTTCGACAAATCCCTCTACCCGCCGGACATGGTTGATGGTTTCCTTGTAAGAAAGGATCAGGATCTTTCCGGGCGCTGGATACCGGCCGGCATAATATTCTGCCAGCGCGATCCCATCTTTCCGGGCATCGCTTCCGATAAAAAAAATTCGTTCTCCCAGGAGGTTCCCGTCTTCAGACAGCAGAAACACAGGCGTAGTACGGGAGACGCTGTGGACTGCCTCCAGTACGGCCGGGGAAAAGGCGGCGGCAAGCAGGATGCATTTTGCCCGGCAGCGCTGCGCGTGTTCCAGATATTTTATAATCAGATATTCATTTTCCTGATCTGCGGTGATACTGGAATACAGATTGATTTTATCTTGGGGAGTAAAACATTCGTTTCTCAGATAAGAAGCCATTTCCCGCCAAAAAAAAACAGGCGTGTCCGGTAGAATCGCATAAATTCCAACATCGGCGGGGGTAGGAACCCGTATCGAATGATCCGAAAGGTAACGGTAGACACGATATCTCTGGTCCGCGTGAACCCCGCCGCGATGGTGCATGACCTTCGAAACAACAGAGAGACTGATCTGGATATCTTGGGCGATTTCTGTTACGGATTTATGCGACATGCCTGAAATACCTCCCTCAATTTTGGTTATGATGCACATGAACAGAAAACAAAAGTTTATTATAATCATAGTAAAAGCAGTTTTATTTTTTGTCAAGAAAAGGAGGCAAATAAAAATGAAAAAAAGAAGATGGCTTACCGGCATTCTTGCGATAGCGATCGGGTTCTCCGCGATCCCCATCAGCGCGCTGTCTGCCGGACAAGCATTTACGGGCTGGGTGGTAGACGAAACGCAATGGACTTTGTCGGAAGACGGCACCGTGATTACGGCAAAGGGCGGTACGCTCACCTCGCTTAATGCCGAAGGGCCGGTAGACGCCAACCAGATCGATTTCTCCGTTGCCAT
>CABQCN010000357.1 GCA_902462635.1 uncultured Oscillospiraceae bacterium | reverse complement strand
GCTGGAAGCGCGCGCGGAAAAGAAATCGGATGTCGTCAACAAATATGCGTTCTGGGGATTATTTATTCTTGTCGCGATCCCGCTGCCCGGAACCGGCGCCTGGACAGGCGCGCTTGTCGCGGCGATTATGGAGATGCCGTTAAAGAAAGCGTTCCCTGCGATCGCGCTCGGCGTCGTCGCCGCCGGAATCATCGTGTCTTTCGTTTCTTACGGCGCGGCATCGCTGCTGTTTTGATTCATACATAAAACCGTACTGCCCGCAGAGATCACATTTGAAGTCTGTGGGCCGTATGGTTTTTATATTATAAATATCAGCCGATTTGTTATTTAATTGCCGGAAACCGCCTCGCCGTTTACGGTAACTGCGGCCGCAGTATCAATCTTTTGCTCCGCACAAAGCAAGCCCTTGTCTTCGGTCTGTATTGCAACGCTGCCTGCTGAAACATCGATCGTTCCATTCGTCTTGATCCCGTTATTGGCCGTTTCGATGCAGATCGAGCCGCCTGTGACTTTCACATCGGTAACGGCCGAAATCCCCTCGTCCTGCGCCGTAATCAAAAGCGTCCCGCCGCTTACTTTCACATATCCCAGAGAAGCATCCTTGTCGTTTGTCGATTTTATACCGTCGCCGCCTGCATTTACCGTAATTTCCCCGCCGCCGATCAACAAGAAATCTTTCCCCTTTATCCCATGATTTCTTGCGGTTACGGAAATTTTTCCATTGTCGATCTGCAACGTGTCTTTGCTTGCAATCCCATCGTTATAATTCGCGCTGACCGTTAAAGAACCGCTGCCGCCGATCGTCATATCCGCTTTAGAAAACAATACGGCGTCCGGTTCCGCGGTAACGTCCGCAAACGTATAAGCCGAGCCGTCCGTCAACTGATTTTCCGAATGCTCCGCCAGGATAATCGTAATGTGTTTTGCTTTTTTTACATAGACCGGTGCGGAAGTCTCGCAGTAAATATCGATATTGTTGAAAATCAGCGTGACCATCCCTTCGGTATCCACAATAATTTGCCCGTTTTCCAATTTCCCAGTGATTTCGTATGTGCCGGCCGACGTAACAGTCGCCGCCGTTCCTTCCACGGTCACGCGGTCGCGATCCGCTTCTATAGACGATTCTTTCAGCAGGATCGCAGAATCCGCAGCTTCAGGAGATGGAGAAACGCCGCTTCCCCCCTCTGACGGCGTCGCGGATTCGGAACCACAGCCGACGGCATAACAGCAAAGCAAAGCGATCAGCACAATACCGGTAAAACACTTTTTCATCTTTTTCTCCTTTCACCTATGTTTCGCTTTTCCGTATCATTTCTTCCTTCCAGGCCAAATAATCCTGGATTTTCTTTTCATAGCCGTTTCCGTACGGCTTGTAATATTTTGTTCCCGAGATTTCATCCGGCAGGAACTGCTGTTTTACGACATTGCCGGGATATTCATGGACGTATTTATATCCCTCAGCGTAACCGAGATCCCCCATCTCTTTCGTAACGGCATTGCGTAGATGGAACGGAACTTCCCCCGTATTTTTTGTGCGGACATCGTCCAGCGCCGCGTTTATCGCCTGGTACGACGCATTGGATTTCGGACTCGCCGCCACGGTAATAGCTGCCTGCGAAAGTAAAATCCTGGCTTCGGGCATCCCGATCATGCGGATTGCGGAAGCAGCCGCTTCGGCCACGAGAAGCGCCGTAGGATTCGCCGTTCCAACGTCCTCCGAAGCGCAAATCACGATTCTGCGGGCAAGAAAATTGATATCCTCCCCGCCTTCCAACGCACGCGCCAGATAAAATACGGCAGCGTCGGGATCGCTTCCTCTCATCGATTTGATAAACGCACTGATATTGTCGTAATGCGCCTCTCCCGATTTATCAAAACGGATCGCCTTTTTCTGGACGCACTCGGAAATCGTCTCCATTGTAATTTCCATCGCCTCCGCGTCCGCGCTGCCCGAGGTCAGTACGGCAAGCTCAAGCGCGTTCAGCGCGATCCTGGCGTCCCCGCCGGACGCTTCGGCAAGAAAGTCCAGCGCATCCTCCGTGATCCGGATATCTAACGCACCGTATCCGCGTTCTTTGTCCGCGATCGCGCGCCGCACGATATTCCTGATGTTCTGCGTGTTGAGCGGATAGAGCTGGAAGACGGTAGAACGGGAAATAATCGCTTTATTTACTTCGAAGAAGGGATTTTCCGTCGTCGCTCCGATCAGAATGATCGTGCCATCCTCTACATACGGCAGCA
>CABQCN010000356.1 GCA_902462635.1 uncultured Oscillospiraceae bacterium | reverse complement strand
ACGGTCGTTATCGTACGCGAAGACCTGATCGGGCGGCAGCGGGAATCGACGCCGACGATGCTGCGCTATGATATTCAGGCGAAAAACGATTCTTTATACAATACGCCGCCGACGTATTCCATTTATATCTGTAAACTGGTGCTGGAATGGCTGAAAGAGCTTGGCGGCGTGAAAGAAATCGAAGCGATCAACGAACGGAAGGCGCGGGCGTTTTACGAGTATCTCGACCAGTCGAAGCTGTTCCGGGCAACGGTGCAGGGCAAAGACCGCTCTATCATGAACATCCCCTTTGTTACGGGCGACGAAGCGCTCGATCAAAAATTCATCGCCGCGGCGACGGAAGCCGGTTTCGAAAATCTGAAAGGGCATCGCAGCGTCGGCGGTATGCGCGCTTCTATTTATAATGCGATGCCGGAAAAAGGCGTTGCGGATTTAATTGCTTTTATGGAGCGTTTTGAAAACAATTGAATTGCTCTTTTCACAAAATTATGATATATTGAAGGCAATAAGTTCGTAAAAGGAGTGAAGAAGATGATTAATAAGGATGATTATAAGCAATTCGGCGAGAAAATGGACAGGACGATTTCCGTATTGGAAGAACAGCTTGCAACGATACGGGCCGGCCGCGCAAATCCGGCGATTTTAGATAAAATAACGGTGGAGTATTACGGTGCGGAAACGCCGATCCAACAGCTGGGAAATATTACGATCCCGGAAGCGCGTATGATGGTATTCCAGCCTTGGGATCTCACGGTACTGAAAGCGGCGGAAAAGGCGATTCAGAAATCCGATATTGGCATTAACCCGAATAACGACGGCAAAACGCTGAAGCTTATTTTCCCGCCGCTGACGGAAGAACGCCGCGTCTCTCTGACAAAGCAAGTCAAAAAATACGGCGAGGAAGCGAAAACCGCCACCAGAAATATCCGCCGCGACGCGATGGAGTATTTTAAAAATCTCAAAAAGAAAAACGAGATGACGGAAGACGATCAGAAGGACGCAGAGAAAGAAGTCCAGAATATTACGGACAAACATATTGCGCAGATCGACAAAGTGATTGCGGAGAAAGAAAAAGAGCTTATGGAAATATGACGGATAACGTTAGGCGGATCAGTAAAGATCTTATCGAATATCATGGTGAGGTATTGCATATACCTCACCATATAGCTGTTATCCCCGATGGGAACAGGCGGTGGGCGCGAGAACGCGGACTTCCTGCCGCTGCGGGGCATAAGAAAGGCGTGGAAGCATACCGGCAGCTTCTTTCCGACGCGGCGGATCTGGGAATCCGTTACGTAACGTTTTATGCGTTTTCAACGGAAAACTGGAAGCGGAGCGCGGCGGAGGTGGAAGGCCTGATGTCGCTACTGGCGATGCAGCTGAAGAATTTTAATAAAATCATGGGAAAGAATAAAGATAAAATCCGTTTTATCATTATCGGCAACCGATCGAGATTATCCGCTTCACTTCAGAAATCGATCGCAAAGATTGAGGAAGAAACGAAGCACAATACGGAACTGACGGCATTTATTGCCATCAATTACGGCGGGCGGGATGAAATTCTGCGCGGCGTCCGGGCGATCGCAAGCGAGGTTTCCGAAGGGAGACTGCGCGAAGAAGAAATCAATGAAACCGTTTTTCAAAAGTATCTGTATACTGCGGACGCGCCGGATCCCGATCTGCTGATCCGCACGAGCGGGGAAGAACGAATCAGTAATTTCCTGCTCTGGCAGATGGCATATACGGAATTTTATTTTGACGAGGGCTGGTGGCCCGATTTTTCCATGGACCGTCTGCTGGCGGCGGTGCGCGCATACTCGAGACGGCAAAGAAGATACGGAGGATCATAAGCGGATGAAACAAAGGCTGATATCCGGGATCGTCGTGGCAGCTGTAGCTGTTACCGCGATTATCATCGGAGGATACGTACTTGATATATTGATTATACTTTTTGGCGGAATCGGAGTGTTTGAATTTTACAATGCATTTTCCAAGAGAGGCTATACGCCGGTGAAATCATTTGGATTTGTGTATATCGCGCTGCTCGTGCTGATGATGTATTTCGATGGAGATTCCTATTTATCGATCGTTGTCCATATAAAAGGACGCGGGCCGGTCAATTTGTTCCCGCCGGTTTTTTTGCTTGCCGTGCTGGTATTGCTTTCCCTGCTTGTTTTCTTTCATGAAAAATATAATGCCGCGGATGCCGCGATCACGGTGTTCGGCGGATTTTATGTGGTGTTTT
>CABQCN010000355.1 GCA_902462635.1 uncultured Oscillospiraceae bacterium | reverse complement strand
CCTGCTTTGCGGCGGCGGGCAGGAACGCGGAATGCGTTCCGGAACGGAGAATCTGCCCGGGATCGCCGGCTTCGCGCAAGCGGCGCGGCTGGCCTGCGGCAGCCGGGAAGCGCATTATGCGCACGTTGTGAAACTGAACGGAATTTTCCGTAAAATTTTACGGGAAGAAATCCGCTCGTGCGTACTGCTTTCCGCGGAAGACGTCTGCTCCCCCTACATTTTAAACGTGGCGTTTCCGGGTTTGCGGGCGGAGGTCGTTCAGCACAGCGTGGAAATGAAAGGCGTTTATCTTTCCGTGGGGTCGGCCTGTTCCTCCCATAAAAAGGACAGGAGCCAGACGCTTCTGGCGATGGGCGTCGATCCGCGGGTGATCGACGGCGCGGTACGGATCAGTTTTTCGTATCAAAATACGGAGGAAGAGGCGGAATATGCCGCAAAGGTGATCTGCGCGGAGGTTAAAAAGCTATACGGCAGGCGCAAGGGAATCCGCGCCTGACAGAGAAAGGATCGATGCGATATGGAGAAAGTGATCTTGGCAAGAATCGGGGAAATTGCACTGAAAGGGCTGAACCGCTGTACTTTTGAGCAGCGTCTGGCAAGAAATATGCGGGCGGCGCTTGCCGGCTGCGGCGCGTGCAATATCCGTTGGTCACAGTCGCGTTATTACGTGGAGCCGGAATGTGCGGATTTCCGTTTCGAACAGGCGATCGAAATGCTTTCCGGCGTCTTCGGACTGGTTTCCGTCAGCCCCGCTTACGTAACGCGTTCGGAATACGCCGATATCGCGGCGCTGGCAAAGGAAGTAACGCGCAAAGCGATCGAAGACAGAAGCAAAAGCGGCAGCCGGGAGCTTACATTTAAGGTAGAGACGAAACGCGGCATGAAAATGTTCCCGATGAAATCGCCGGAGATTTCTTCGGAAGTGGGCGGCGATCTGGCGGAAACGTACGGATGCCTGCGCGTGGACGTCAACCATCCCGATTTTGTCCTTTATATCGAAGTCCGGGAAAATACATACATATATACGGATATCATCGCGGCGCCGGGCGGCATGCCCACCGGTTCGAACGGGAAGGCTTGTCTTTTGATTTCCGGCGGGATCGACAGTCCGGTAGCCGGCTATATGATCGCAAAAAGGGGCGTCAGCCTGTGTGCCGTACATTTTTACAGTTATCCGTATACCAGCGAGCGCGCAAAGGAGAAGGTCGTGGAGCTTACGAAGCTTGTCGGGCGGTACTCGGGCGGAATCAAGCTGCTGGTCGTGCCGTTTACGGAGATCCAGCTTGCGATCGGCGATCGATGCAGAGAGGAACTTTCCACGGTGATCATGCGCCGTTCCATGATGCGCCTCGCAGAACGCGCGGCGCGCAAAAACGGCTGCTCCGCGCTTGTGACCGGCGAAAGCGTGGGTCAGGTGGCAAGCCAGACGATGCAGGCGCTGTACTGCACGGACGCGGCGGCGGATCTTCCCGTATTCCGGCCGCTGATCGGCATGGATAAAATGGAAGTGGTTGCGATCGCGCGTAAAATCGGCACATTTGAAACGAGTATTTTACCGTATGAGGATTGCTGTACCGTATTCACGCCGAAGCATCCCAAAACGCGCCCTTCTCTGAGCGAGGTTCTCGAAGAGGAAACAAAGGCGGACTTTACGGCGCTGGAAAACGCGGCATTTGAAGGAATCGAGATCCTCCATTGTTAAAATTAGTGATTGACGGCGACGGTAGAATGTGATAACATATTCTACGTTTTCGGGGTGTAGCTCAGTTTGGCTAGAGTGCTTGCTTGGGGTGCAAGAGGTCGCCTGTTCAAGTCAGGTCACTCCGACCAGTGTAGAAACCTGTCGAAAAAGCAGGAATTGCTTGATCGGCAGGTTTTTGCTATAATAAAACCATCAACAGAATTTGTGATTTGGAACTAAAAGGTAAACATGAATAAAAATGAAATAGTTGAATTAACACTGAGTGAGCTTCCGAAGTGCCTGTCTTTTTGGGGATATCCGAATACACGGCTGGAAGATTTTTTGAAAAGTGGAGCAAGGAGGGTTTTTGCTTATAAAATAGGCGATGACTATGTTGGCGGATGCGCTCTTATAATTAGAGAAAACCAATCTGGACATTTTTCGGATTTTTGTGTAAAAGAAGATTTGCGCGGTAAAGGGATTGGCAGCTGTATCCTTAAATTTGCAATCGACTTTTTCAAAGATAATGGAATAAAAACAATTCGTCTTCATGTTTATAAGGATAA
>CABQCN010000354.1 GCA_902462635.1 uncultured Oscillospiraceae bacterium | reverse complement strand
GTTACATACTTGTGCGGTGCGGTATGCTGCTATGGGCCATCTGCAGCAGCGCGCGATCTTTTCGTAAATTCTATGCTCGAAACGAGCGCCGCTAAGTTCGTGCCGTATCTGTATTTCAGCAAGAACCGCATTCATGAAATCACCGGGAAAAATCGCGTAATTCGCACGGATCAGGTTACCGATCCCAATCGCATCGTATTTTCCGCACCAACGCTCCTGCCGAGCGGAACGCCGCAACCTTCCACGCATCGCCATAGCTCCGGGAATACGGTGACGCTTCCACCGACGCTTCCGCCGACCCCTGTTCCGACGCCGCAGCGGGAATACGGCGCCTTTCTGCTTTCCGAGAAAGACGGGATCGAATTGTACGAAATCAAAACGCAGTTATACAGCGGAAATCTGATGATCATCCGGGATCCCGCGCGCGTTACGATCGGTATGAGCCATCCGGCATACAGCTATGAAAAGCCGGGGCTTACCGTACCGGAAATCGCGCAGCGTTATGACGCGGTAGCCGCGGTCAACGGCGGCGGCTTCGAAGACGACGGAGGCATGGGGACGGGGTGCGCCCCGTACGGCCTGGTAATTGCAAACGGGGAGTTGAAATGGGGCTCGCTGAAATCTGAGTATGAGCTGGTTGGTTTTACCGAAAGAAACGTGCTGGTCGTCGGTTCTATGACCGGCCGGCAGGCAATCGATATGGGAATCCGCGACGCGCTTTGCTATGGTCCCACGCTGATTGTGAACGGAGAGAAAGTCGAAATGAGCGGATACGGAAGCGGCGTAAACCCGCGAACCGCCATCGGACAGCGGCAAGACGGCGCGATTCTGCTGCTTGTGATCAATGGAAGGCAGCTTTCGTCTCTGGGTGCGACCTACAGCGACCTGGCAACGATCCTTTGGGATTTCGGCGCAGTCAACGCCGCGAACCTCGACGGCGGCACCTCGACCGCAATGTATTATAAAGGAAAAATCGTCAATCAAATTCTGCGGCTGCGGAAGCTGCCGACCGCTGTTGTTGTCCTGCCGGCGGAAAGGAGAATCGCCAATGGATAAAACGCCGCGGAAAGATTTATTTTGGATTCTCTACCGCTTTGTCCTTGCGGCACTTTTGCTTTGTGCCGCCGCGCTGCTGATCTGGATCAGTATTCAGCTGACCCGCTACCAGGAAGCGCAGGATCTGCGCGGCACGCCGCATGCCACGCTGCCATCTCCGTCTCCGAGCGATGTATCCACACCGGTTTCGACGCCGACCGTGACGCCGAGCGATGCGGCGACGCCGGTTCCAACGCCGACTGTGACGCCTACTCCCGCATTAACGCCTGTTCCGACGCCGGATCCCGTCTTTGCGCAGGCAGAGCCGCGTGTGCGGATGATTTCCGAAGAAATCGCCGCTTTTATTTCAGGTAATAAAACGTACGGGGAGATCGCGCCGTTCTTTGTGGATGGAACCCCTACGAAAAAGATACTGAAAAACTTCGTAAACGAATATTATATCCATCTGACTTCCTATACGCTAAGCGAATGGCAGATTACAGATTGGAGCCGCAAGGAAAACGGGGATCTTTCCTGCCGGGTGCGTTTTCTGTTGACCGCGTATTGGAATGATACGCTTTCCGGAACGGACCGCATGGATTATCGGATGACGCTGAAACAAGTCGGCGGAGAATGGTTGGTCTATGCATTGAATTTATAAATGAGAGAACCTTTCAATCTTCAGTGCGCCGTGATATCGATAAATTCCGGCGCGACTTTTGAATACATGATTTTCTGTTTGCTGTAGAGGCTGAAGTACCCGGAAAGCATGTAGCTGACCGCGGTTGCCAGAAAATACCAGAGTAAGCCGCCGGAACCGAACAGTTCCAGACTGAGGAACAAGGCGGCGACCGGGCAGTTCGTAACGCCGCAGAACAGGGAAATCATGCCGATCGCCGCGCCGAAGGACGGATTCAGGCCAAGCAGAGAGCCGGCGACGCAGCCGAACGTAGCGCCGATGAAAAAGGTAGGCACGATTTCTCCGCCTTTGAAACCCGCTTCCAGCGTCACCGCAGTGAATATGATCTTTAATAAGAAAGCAAGCGGGATCGCTTTGCCGGCGAAGGCGCGGGCGATCACCGGCATTCCTGCGCCGAGATAATCCTGCGAATGCAGGATCATGGCGAACACCGCAACCAGAACGCCGCCGCATGCGGCGCGCAGGTAAGGGCTTTTGAAACACTTCGCGTAGAAAGCGGAGGTGTATTTCAAAATCACGCA
>CABQCN010000353.1 GCA_902462635.1 uncultured Oscillospiraceae bacterium | reverse complement strand
TTGCGGGTTCCGAATAAATTCCGAAGACTCATGAGTATAATCACCGCCGGTATTGTTCCAAAATTTGCGGCAAAATATACCGCATAGTTATTTATATGCAAAACGGCGCGGAATTATCAAAATAAAATTCCGCACCCGTGGTGTCGGACGGGTGCGGCTCGGTAGGAAAAATGTGTAATAAGGTGGGTAAGCTTTTTAAATTCCGCTGGCCGCGTAGTTCGAAAGCACGCGGGCGGAGGGATCGCCGACATCGCAGCCCTCCCAGTCTTTGTTGGGCATCCAGAAATCTTTTACCATAGACGCCTGCCCGGGATAATATTTTTCGAATAATTCCCGGTATAAGAGGGACTCCTTTGTGAACGGCCGGGCAAAAGAATACCGGAGACGTTTTTCTTCGTATTCTTCGTCTGAATAAAGTGTTTCCGCATATTCTTTCAGGTAATCTACCATGGAATGACCGACTGCGTCGCTGAAAGCTGCTTTCTCCCGGAAGAGGATCGAATCCGGAAGATAATCGCCTTCCGGGCAGTTCTCAAACGCATGGCGCAGCAGATATTTTCCTTTGCCGTATTGATTTACTTTCCGTTTCGGATCGATGGCCATCACATACCGTACGAAATCGATGTCGCCGAACGGCACGCGCGCCTCCATTGAATTGACGGAGATGCAGCGATCGGCGCGCAGTACATCGTACATATGGATCTCGCGGATCCTTTTGACGGCTTCCGCCTGGAAGGCTTCCGGGGAGGGGGCGAAATCCGTATATTTATAGCCGAATAATTCGTCGGAAATTTCACCGGTCAGCAGTACGCGCACGTCTGTCTGTTCATGGATCGCCTTGCAAATCAGATACATGCCGATGCTGGCGCGGATCGTCGTGATATCGTACGTGCCGAGTACGCGCACGACTTCCTCCAGCGCGGCGAGAACGATTTCTTTATCGATATAGATTTCCGTATGGTCGCTGTGAATATAATCGGCTACTTCTTTTGCATATTTCAGGTCGATGGCATCCTCGCTCATCCCAATCGCAAAGGTACGGATCGGTTTGCCGAGAAGCTTTGCGGCTACCGAACAGACCAGGGAGCTATCAAGGCCGCCGCTGAGCAGAAATCCGAGCGGCGCATCGGCGTCCAGCCGCTTCTCGATTCCGCGGATCAGTTTCTCCCGGATTTTCCGGCAGACCGTTTCCAGCGGATCGCGGCAGATGGCGGCAACCTGTGCGATGTCGTCGTAGCAGATGAATTTTCCGTCGATGTAATAATGTCCCGGAGGAAAGGGAATAACGTTCTTCACAAGCCCGATCAGGTTTTTGGCTTCGCTTGCGAATACGGCCGTGCCGGAATCCGTATAGCCGTAAAACAACGGACGGATTCCAATGGGGTCGCGGGCGGCGATATATTTTTTGCTTTTCGCATCGAACAGGATCAAAGCGAATTCTGCATCCAGCATCCGAAACAAGTCCAAGCCGTATTCTTCGTACATCGGCAGAAGGATTTCGCAATCCGAATCGCTCGTAAAACGGTATTTTTTCTCCAGTTCTTTTTTGATTTTCCGAAAACCATAGAGTTCTCCGTTGCAAACGACATAGCTCCCGTTCCGTTCAAACGGCTGCATGCCGGTTTCGTTCAGATCCATGATCGCAAGCCGGTGAAATGCGAGAAGTCCCATTTCCGTTTCGACGACTTTGCTCATATCGGGGCCTCTTGAGATCGTTCGGTTAAAACAATCCTCAAATCTGGATTTCGTAAAATCTTTCGTATAATCGCTTCCGCAGACACCCATTATTGAACACATGACACATTACCTCCGAGTTTTGATTATTCTACGTCCTGCAGCGCGTCGTACCCTTCTTCGCCCGTACGGACCTTGATTACATTTTCGACGTCGTAAACGAATATTATACCGTCGCCGATATGGCCGGTGTAAAGCACCTTCTTGGCCGTGTCGATCACCGTGCGCGGCGGAACTTTACTGACGACGATTTCAACCTGCACTTTAGGAAGCAGCGTAATTTCCTGCGGAACGCCCCTGTAATATTCGGGCTTGCCTTTTTGCGTGCCGCAGCCAAGAACGTTCGTTACGGTCATGCCGGTGATGCCGATTTCCATCATCGCTTCCTTGAGCGCTTCGAATTTTTCCTGCTTCATGAGAATTTCCACTTTTGTCATCTTGACGTCGGACGCAGGAGCGCTGGCCGATTTTACCTGTACGGGAACCGCTTCATCGACCGGCACGGCGGGCAGGGCAACAGGCGCGGGC
>CABQCN010000352.1 GCA_902462635.1 uncultured Oscillospiraceae bacterium | reverse complement strand
GGGGAGGCTAAAATTAAGCCGCGGCGCGCCGTATTTCTTGAAGAATTCCGCGCTTGTCGCGGGATTCTTCACGGCCCCGATTTTGGCAAAAAAATTTAGATTTTAACAAAAAAATCAGGCCGGAATACGGCCAAAGGAGGCGAGAAATGGAACAAACGATCACGATTTGCACCAATCGCACGACGCATTTGACGGTAGCGACGCTGCGGGTGTATCAATGCCTGAAAGATAAACTCCAAGACCGCGCGGAAGTCGTGGACTATCGGAAAATAGCGGACGAAGTGGGCATGAGCTGGAACGGCGTGAAATATGCCGTATCAGCCTTGATCCGTTACGGCTTTATCAAGAAAGAAGGCGGGAAACTGTCGGTTAATCCTTCCTCGCCGGAAGTTGTAGGGGATTATAGAACGGAGGCGGGAGGATGAAAGAGATATTGAAGCCGAAAAGCAAGGCACTGACAGAAAAGGACTGTTACGAAGAACTTGCGCGGATTATAAAGATATATTGCTACCAGGCAGTGGTGCGGGAAGAAATAGAGTTTTTCCGGTGGTGGGTAAAAAATGTGTTGACGCAGCTTTCGGAGTATGCGCCATCACCGGAGGAGCCGGGGAAATATCCGGCATATAAAGAGCTGCTGCGTAAGGCAAGCGAATTTGTGCGGGAGCCGGCGGAGGATCCGTCGCGGGTAATGAGCCAGAGGACGGAGCTGAAAGCGGCGTTAGAAAACGCCGAGAAGGCGGGCGGGTTTCGAGTGCGGTCACGGAAGCCGAGAACGCAGGAGAAGCCGGAGAAGCAGGCGAACGGGTAAAGGGTTGTCGGACGCGGAAGGAACTAAAAAAGGAAGGTTAAGAAATGGCGGAAGCGGTAAAGGAAAACAACAATTATATACGAATCCCGTATGAGTTTTTATCGAAGGGACTTACCGCCGCGGCGCTTCTGATCCTCGGCAAAATTTTCACGTTCTCGAATATTTCGAATAAGCAGGACGGCGTTTGCCGTTCGAGCTTCCGGAGATTCGCACAGGACTTCCGCCTGTCCGAACGCCAGATCGCGCGGAAGGTGAAAGAGCTGAAAGGTGAAAAAGTAGTTGTGCAGGACAAAAGTCTGAACACCTGCGCGGCTTATACTTACGCGGGGGAGAAGTGCGGGAAAAGTTTTATACGTTCGGAATTGTATCTGTATCAAAAAGAGTTTGAAATCCACGGAGAAGGCAAGCGCTATTTAACGCTTTCGGAAATCCTGGTATTGTCCTTGATCCGGACGCATTGTAACAACCCGGAAACGGGAAAATATACAGGCTCGATCCGCGGCATGGCGAAGCTATTAGGGCTTTCTCCGTCCACGGCGCAGCGGTGTATTGACGTACTCAAACGCGCGAATCTGATTATTTGCGAAGCCAAGGCGCCGAACGGCAGCCGTTGGAGCGCGTATCGAATCAATGAAGAACATTTGAAAACGGCGGAGCGGGAATATAAGAAAACCGTCAAAAAAGAAAGTTACGTGGATCCGAAGATCGCGGCAGCGGACGCGAAGGCAGAGCGGGAGCATTTCTATTCCGTCGCCAGACGTCAGGCGGAGGCACCGGCAGAACAGGCGAAAGAACGCTTGCGGGCAGATGAGAGGTATAAAGCCGCGGAAAAAGCGTTAAATGCTTTGAAGATCCCCCAGGCGCGAGCGGAGATAACCCACGACGCGGCAGAGCTTAAACGGATCGGAAAAGAGCGGATCCGCTGGAAAGCGGTGTTGATAGAACGCATGAAGGCATTGAATATTACCTCGGAAGATTTGAAACCGAGATATAGGTGCTCGAAGTGTTCAGATACAGGATTTAAGCCGGACGGTCATCAATGCGACTGTTACCCCTTAAAAGGAGGGCGAACAAGATGACGGGAAAGGCGGTAGGCGTAGGCGAATCGGATAAAAAATAAAAGCGTGGAGAGATCCGCGCTTATCGTCGTGATAAAAAAGCGTTTGGTGGCCGATCCGCCGGGCGCTTTTTTCGTGCGTTTCGCAGCGTATTAAAAAAGGCAGTTTGCAGGTGACGAAAAAGAAACGGAAAAGGTGACAAAAAGCGAACGGCAGCCCATGACATTTTTGGGACAGTAATACCTATATATAATAGTATCTTTCAAAAGATTGTTATAGAAGGAATACGCGGCGGCGCCGGATAACGGGCGCCAAAGCCGCGGGAAGGGCGAGAAGGCTGGGATCGATACGGGGAAGCCCGCTGGGCTTCCTGGATATGGCTTGAAGGAAAACGGAAAGCCGC
>CABQCN010000351.1 GCA_902462635.1 uncultured Oscillospiraceae bacterium | reverse complement strand
GCATGCAACTTTATTTATCTTATCATACAGCGGACGGACAAGTCAAATGATTTGTATCGTCAGGGCTTTTCACAGACAAAGTACAACCTTTTCTCCTGATCGAAAGATGCGTCGTGCGGCGAGCCCCCCTGAGATCCGTATAAAAGATCGGGATAGAGCCGGACATTGCGGAATCCCGCCTTTTCGAGGCCTTCCAGAATCACGGTCCGCGGCCAAACGCGTTCCGTAACCTGCTCGTCGGTTCTTCGGTAGAGCGCGTCCTCTCCTTCGCATTTTTCAAAGCAAGTGACGTCATAGACAGCTTTTTGCGTATTTGGCCGGTATTTGCACCGCCAAAAAAAACTTCCCCATTCGAAATCTTCAAAAGAGCAGCTGCCATCCTCGTAGAAAAATTTAAAAAACGCTTCCGTCACCACGTCGAAAAAGAGATATCCCCCGCTTTCCAGCGTCCGGTACGCACGTTTAAAAAAAGCGTTTAATTTATTGACAGTGATCATATGGTTGAGCGTATCCGTCGTGGCAAACACCGCCGCTGCCGGCCTTCCGATTTCCATTTTAGAAATATCCTGACAAACCCATAAAATTCCTTTGTCGGGATAGTTTTTAAGCGCCTGATCCAGCATTTCCTCCGAAATGTCGATTCCGATCACCTCATAATAAGCCGCAAGAATCTCTGCAAGCGCGCCGGTCCCGCAGCCCGCATCCACAACGAGCGGTTTTTCCCCGCGTTCTTTCAATGTTCTCACCGCACGGCTTTTTTGTATGACCGGCCGCGCGAAATCCTTCCAGACGACATACTGCCGGTACGGAAACAACGTCTCATAATAGTGAGAAAGAAATCGATACATGATAAATCCCCCTTTTTTACCGTATATTAATTTTTAAAAAAAGCGAGCGCTTTCTGTAGCTGCGTATCCTGTTCGAACGGAATGTCTTCCAGCGCAGAATCCCGATATTCTTCCGGCAGCTCCACAATCACATCCGGCGTAATTCCCTTGCCATGAATGCATTCCCCGGACGGCGTAAAATAGCGCGCCACCGTCAGGATGATCCCGCTGCCGTCTCCCGTGTATTCGCGCCGCGTCTGGCCCAGCGCTTTTCCATATGTCTTCGTGCCGATGATCGTGCCCTTTTTATAATCCCTGATTGCGCCTGTTACAAGCTCCGACGCGCTGGCCGTCCTGCCGTTTACAAGAACCGCAAGCGGAACATTGATACTGGTTTCGTCGGATGTTATTTCGCTGATTCTGTTTCCATCTTTATCTTCCGAATAGGCAATAATCCCCTTCGGCAGGATTCTGTCTGCAACGATATCCGCCTGGGTTTCGTATCCGCCCCCGTTGTTGCGCAGATCCAGAATGATTCCGCTGCAGCCCGCGGCCTCGATCTTTTCGATCGCTTTTAAAAATTCCGCGCCGGTATCCTCGTCGAACTGCGTAATTTTCACATACATGATCCCATCGTAATTCGTAACGAAAACGGATTGTTTGCTGACCTTTGCGACCGTTATTTTCAAAGTCTCCTTCGTATCGTCCGCATGCGTTACGGCAAGCGTCAGCTCCGTGCCGGCGGAGCCGAACAGCGCGGTCATTTCTTCCGCAGAGTATTCTCCGACAGCCTTCCCGTTGATCTGCGTAATAAGGTCTTCTTCCCGGATTCCCGCTTTCGCTGCGGGCGAATCTCCGGTAACGTCGGATACGAGCATTCCCGCCTCCGTCATTGCATAGGTGATCCCCACGCCGGTATACGTACCTGTAATATAGTCGACATAGTCGCTTAGTTCGCCCGGCTTCAAATAACGCGTATACGGATCTCCGAGCGCTTCCACCGCGCCGTTGATCGCCCCTTCGATGACGGCATTGATGTCGTAATCAAGGCAATAATTGTTTTCGATAAACGTCAGGATATCCTGGAATTTTGCCGTTTTATATTTATCCGTATTTTTCCCGGAAAACGATACGCTGTCCGATTCGCGGAACAGCGCCCCGTTATAATACAGTTTGTCCGCGACGAAAAAAGTGGAAAATACGGAAATCACGACAAGCGATACCGCGCACAGGAACAGAACGGCCCCGTTGACGCGGATACATTTCTTTTCTTTTTTCGGAGTTTTCCCGGCTGGCTTTTCCGGCGCCGGAACCGCTTCTTCCGCAGCCGGCGTATTTTGTTCCTGTTCCGTTAGATCAGACATGATTTCACCTGCTTAAACCTTTACATATTTACCGATTGCAAATCCGCTTGACAATACCCCCACCACGGTGCCGGCCGCAAG
>CABQCN010000350.1 GCA_902462635.1 uncultured Oscillospiraceae bacterium | reverse complement strand
CGAAAAGATCCGCCTCGAAACGGCTTCGAATGAATTTTCTACGCGGCTGATCGATCTGATCGCTCCGATCGGCAAAGGGCAGAGAGGGATGATCGTATCGCCGCCCAAAGCGGGAAAAACGGTACTTTTAAAGAAAATCGCAAATGCGATATCGGAAAATTATCCTGAAATCAAATTAATTTTACTCCTGATCGACGAACGCCCCGAAGAAGTGACGGATATGCGGGAGTCGGTCAAAGGCGATGTCATATCCTCCACATTTGACGAGATGCCGGAAAAACATATCAAAGTATCGGAAATGGTATTTGAACGGGCGAAACGTCTCGTGGAGCACGGCAACGATGTCGTGATCCTCATGGATAGCCTGACGCGCCTTGCCAGGGCGTATAACATCACTATTTCCCCAACCGGACGGTCGCTTTCCGGCGGTCTGGATCCCGGCGCGTTATATAACCCGAAACGGTTTTTCGGCGCTGCCAGAAACATTCGCGGCGGCGGCAGTCTGACGATCGTTGCCACAGCGCTGATCGATACGGGCAGTAAAATGGACGACGTTATCTTTGAAGAATTCAAAGGCACGGGAAATATGGAACTCCATTTGGATAGAAAACTTTCGGAAAAACGGATCTTCCCGGCGATCGACATCAATAAATCGGGTACGCGCAAAGAGGAACTCCTGCTCACGGAAAAGGAGCTGAACAGCGTTTTTGCGATCCGGCGCGCGATGTCGAATCTCGGCACGGGAGACGTTACGGAAATGATCGTCAATAAGATGACAAAAACAAAGAGCAATGAAGAATTCATCAAGACCATCAATATCCCGCAGGATATTTCCAAAAACTGACGAATGAAAAGGGTGATCGCGTGAAAAAACCGGTGAAAAACGAAAGAATGAATCGGTACGGCCTCCGGTCCGTCCTGTTTATGCTTCTGGCTGCGCTGCTGATCGGTTCCGGCCCGGCGGCAGGCGAATTCCCGGTAGACGCGCAGAACGTCACGGCTGACTGTACAGTCTCTCTTTCCGGGAGCGCAGGAGAACCGAAGGATCTGAATACCGCCAAACTTTTGGATGGGGAATATACCACGTATGTGCCGCTTTCCGGCGGCGACGTGCTGCGGATCACCGCCGCTGCGGAATTTACCGCCCTCTATATTATCTGGAATAAAGTTCCGGGCAGCTGGACGCTTTCTGCGGGAAATCATTCCTATACGCTCGGAACCCACGGCTATCTCCATGAATTCGTGGACGTCAAAGCATTGACGGGTGCGGCGGTGAAAGAAGCCAGCGTGACGATTCCGAAAGATCTCTCCGTTTGCGATGTATATGCCTTTACGGAGGGCAGCCTTCCGGATTGGGTACAGGTGTGGCAGCCGCCATGCGAAAAAGCGGACCTCATGCTGCTTTCGACGCACTCCGATGACGAACAGCTTTTCTTCGCCGGCGTTTTACCCTATTATGCCGGTGAAATCGGCGCGGCGGTGCAGGTTGTCTATTTAACGAACCACTGGGATGTCCAGAACAGACCGCACGAGCAAATCAACGGATTATGGACCGTGGGCGTCCGGAATTATCCGATCGTCGGACCGTTCCCGGACGACGCGGATACCTTAAACAGGGCGGGAGAGTCCGTGGACGAAACGCTGCGGCGCACGCTGGAAATTTTCGGGGAGGACGCGCTGGTCCGATACCAAGTGGAAATGATTCGCCGTTTCAAACCGCAGGTAATCGTCGCGCACGACGCCAACGGGGAATATCAGCACGGCGCGCATATTGCCAATACATACAGTTTACGGAAGGCGCTGGAGCCTGCGGCGGATCCGGCGCAGTACGAGGAGTCGGCGCAGCAGTACGGAACCTGGGCCGTGCCCAAAACATATCTTCATCTCTGGGAAGAAAATAAAATCGTAATGAATTGGGATGAGCCGCTTTCTAAATTCGGCGGAAAGACTGCGTTCGAAGTTTCCAAATCAGGATACGCCTGTCACCGCTCCCAGCA
Organism: uncultured Oscillospiraceae bacterium; assembly: GCA_902462635.1. Taxonomy (GTDB): domain Bacteria; phylum Bacillota; class Clostridia; order UBA1212; family UBA1255; genus Egerieisoma. The sequence continues at coordinate 276 of CABQCN010000350.1, read as the reverse complement.
GTGGACATGGTTTACAAAATGGCTGACAGGTACGGCGGAAGGGGAATCCGATACGATTGCGAAGGCGTCGGAAATCACCAAGTACAGCCCCTGCGAATACGGATTATACCAAACGGCGGTAGGTTCCGATACGAACGCCGATTTTCTGGATCACATCACGCTGTACCGCGATCAGGTGCAGGACCCTCCGCTCGAGGACCCCACGCCCGCGCCGGAAGGTCCGACGGACGTTCCCGGCGGCAGCGCTTCGCCCGCGGCGACCGGGAACGGCTCGGC
>CABQCN010000349.1 GCA_902462635.1 uncultured Oscillospiraceae bacterium | reverse complement strand
CGTTACTCTCGAATGGCGCTGGAATAAAACGCATAGGCCGTTTCATCCGTCGTTTTATTCCAGCGCCATTCGGGAGTAACGATATCCTCCTGCGGCGTTCCCCAGAGATCGGGATGATTGAAAACATAGTCGCGCGTCTGTGTAAACAAACGGATCGTATCGGAGGAAAGGTTGTTTTTATCTTCCGGCGTGGCGGCAATACAAGCGCATAAATTCAGTTCCGCATTGGATTGTCCCGTTATAAAATAGACATCGCCGACCAATATATCCTGAAATTCGACACATTCGCCGTCTTCTGTATAAATCTTCATTTTTTGCGGTTTTAAAGTGGCGCCGTGCGGAGAAAATTCCAAGATCCAATTTCCGCCTTCCTCCATCACGGCAGATTTTGTCTCCCCCATAAATTCTCCCCAAATCGTACCGGTTTCCTGATTGGCACTGCCCCAGACACGGACCGCCTGCTCTCTCTGAACAACCATATTGGAAGAAATTGCCCCGGAAACTTTAATCGTTCCCTTTTTTTTATTCTTTTTCTTCATAGAATCCAATTCCCCGCTTCTAAAGAATCATATAAAGCGTATAAATACACGTCTCTATTTTAAACAAAAAAAGCATGCAGCGCAACCAAAATCCGTACGATCATAATAATAAAGCATCCCGGCTTCTGCCGGGATGCCTCTTTGTTACACTGCCGTTATTTACAAATTAAACAGCGCTCTTTTTCTTGAACACTACCGTCAGGACAACCGCAGCCGCCGCAACGATAAACGCAATACTCATATCGCCCGTGTTCGTGTTGGGCTTTTGGCCATCGGGTTTGGCGGTCGGTGTCGCCGTCGGATCCGACGGAGCAGGTTCTGTCCCATCGTTCAGCGTGAATTCGATACCGGTAATACAAACTCCGTTTGCCACTTTCATATAATAGGCAAGATACAAATCGCCTTTATAATTTATATTGGACAAATCAAGTTCCATTTCTCCCGATACGAGCCATGTATCTCCGTCCGCAGGCGTCGTGTATCCGCTGACAAGTAAACCATCCGTTTTTCTGTCTGCTTCATGGCCGAATGGCGCGGCTTTGCTGAAGAAGCCGATTTCATTTTCGTCCTGCGCAAAGCTGGCATCCGTAGAATAGGAAATTACCGCTTTGGAATACTTGCTGAGATCGATGTCCTTCGCAATCATGATATAGCCATCGTAATTCATCATAATAATATGGGTATCCCCGATTGCATCTCCTACAGCCGGCCAATCCTCTGCAAACGGCACAAGAAAATCACCATTCGTACCTGTTCCTTCTTTCCAACGTCCTACTGCACTATAAGTAGCTCCGCTTGCAGTATCTGCGCTGTCTTCTTTCCCATCCGCGCCGTTAATCGTCCGCAGCGTCGCCGGCGTAATATCGAGCGTCTCCGTTGCGGCAAACGCCGTCAGCATAGAAAAAGACGCGACCAGAACGGCTGTCATGATAAGAAATGACAAAATTCTTTTTTTCATAAACCTTACCTCCAATAAGTAATATCAATGAACGTTCCTATTTACAATTCATTGGCTTATATATTACTATAATGTAAAATAAAAATCAATAGATAATTTTAAATTTAACAAAAAGTACGGACTCCATAAAGAGTCCGCACTTTTCAAAAACGAAATTTCTTATTTTTTCTTCTTCTTTACAACAATGATCACGACCACCGCTGCAACGATAATGACTCCGGCCACAATACATACGACCAGAAGAAGCGTGTTGTTATCCGAATCGGCATCCGCGCCAGCCGTTGCCTTCGCAGGAGCGGTAGACGTCGCTTTTGCCGTCGGCGTCGCCGTCGCCGTCGCTTTTTCGGTAGGCGCTTCCGTCGGTTCAGGCGTAGGCGTTGCGGTTGCCGGCGCTTCCGTCGGTTCTTCATCGCTCTCAGGAATCGTAAATTCAAATTCCTCCGAGAAGATTTCATAAGAACTCTCTCCGCCTAAAACGACCGCATAGTAATCGCCGGGCGCAAGCGCGCTGCCTTTCACGCCTTCGGCGAGTTCTGCGGGCCGATTATTGGTATCCACGGTAATTCCGGAATTTTCTCCGGGATATATAATTTCCGTACCCTCTTCCAGATACCACCAAATCAAAGACGTCGCGCCCCCATTGTTGGGATCCACAGTCTCTCCCTGTTTATAGATACCGACCCAGTCGCCTTTTTCAAAAGTACCCGTCGCCGTAACCGTAATCGTTCCATCGTCATTGACGACGACCTTTACCTCGGCATCTTTCGCCGCTTCCACCGCCAGA
>CABQCN010000348.1 GCA_902462635.1 uncultured Oscillospiraceae bacterium | reverse complement strand
AAGAAAAATAGTCAGTAAATGTTTCATTATATTTTTCATGACATCACCTCGTAATGAAATCATATTCCTCTTGGAATTGTTTCGCTTGCATAATATACATTTCTTATAACGATGCCGGCCCATGGTTTTCTGCAAAGCTACGGTATTCCGGGCAAAACTGATGTCAAATGAATTTACACTGAAATCATCACGCGTCGGACCCGATGAAAAAGCGCTGCTCCGATCATACAAAAGATAGCACCGCCGCAATGCAATCAGCCGGCTGCCGGCTCCCTGTATTCAAATCCCAGCTTCTGCGACAGATAACTGCTGATTTGGAAATGCCAGTTGATCGGCTCCAGCCACGTTCCGTCTTCACAGCGGACATAGTATCCCGCCACTTCGTATTTCCGCACGAACCCGTCTTCGTAAGTAATTTCAAAATATCCCTCCGGCTCGTCATAATCGCTTTTATACCCTTGACATTCGTAATAGTCATAAGTGCTTATTTCAACCAGCACCGTCTTGAGCAGATCTTTATCTTCCGTGATCCCGCCTTCTCCCCCTTCCGTGAGAGAAACATATTCTAATTTAACGGGGGTCTTATCATAGACGTTGATACGGCTCATTTTGGCATTCCGCTCAATTCCCAGCAAATCCGCAAAATACCGGGCGTCCGGCATCCAGTCTCCCGTCATTTCCCACCAGCCGCCATCCGGCATCCGCATTTCATTATTATCAATCAAATAATGTTGCTGCGATCTATCCCGCAACGTAATTGTAAAAGTACAATTTAACTCATAACCGAGCATTTCTTCTTTTTCTTCTGTTCCGCGATAACGGAACTCGATCTGGTTCAATCGGTCGATTATTTCATCGATCACTTTTTTATCCGATGTCTTTGCGCCGTTTTTATGATAAGCAGGAAACGGTACCAGTTCGAATTCCGTGATTTCTTCTTTCGGCAGATTCAAATACATCGTTTTTTCTTCTTTCTTACCGCTGCAGGCGGAAAGAAGAATAACAAATACCAGTAAACCGCCGATCCATAATTTTTTCATCGTCATCCCTCGCCGATATTATATTTTATTGCTATGTTTTTATTTTAACATAACGATCAACGGATTGTCAAAGGCCCGGACTTGCCATGCGGCTTGTAAAACGTATGCAGATCTGCTATCGTAATGAACGGCGAGAATTTTACGGGAGCACGGTATCATGCTGGAAACTTTTTTATATGAAGCGAGAGAAAACGATAACGAATTCAAAAACGAAACGTTTATGCAGGAAACCGTTTCGAATCTGGATTTCACCCACATCGACTTCGAACAGGTCACTTTTATAAAATGCCGTTTTATCGATTGCGATTTTCAAAAGACAAATTTTTATAACGTACAGTTTCTGCGCTGTGATTTTTCAGGCTGCCGGTTTACGGATAGCTGCTGGAACAAAACCATCATCGAGAGTTCCAAGGCAGACAAAACCGATTTTAGAAACAGCTATTTTAAACAGAGCAATATTGCCGACAGTTCTTTTTATTACGCCAATTTTACGGAAAGCGCCTGGAACGAATGCGGCATAAAGCATTGTAATTTCGCAGAGGCGGCGTTTACGGAAACAAAACTGCGGAAATTCAAGCCGCGCGAAGTAAATTTCAGCAGAGCCGACTTTTTCAAAACGAATTTAAAAGACGTCGACCTTTCTTCCTGCGTTATCGAAGGAATCATGGTATCCGACTCTTTCCGGGAATTGCGGGGCGTCAAAATCAGCGCGCTGCAGGCTGCCGATCTTGTCCGTCTTCTCGGTGTCAAATTCGTATAAAAATGCCCGCCGGATCAAGGGCGGGCAAACATACGATTGCTGTTATCGGGATTATTTCGCAACGTGCGCCGGATTCCAGGCCTGCGCATCCGCGACCGTTTTGAAGAATCCGAAATAGTCGATATAAATTGCAAACGGCGTTCCGTTTTCATAGGCCTCTTCGGCAGTCGGATTCTCCACCAGCTTGTAATTGACCGCATCGACGCGGAGTGCCGATACGTTTCCCGCATTTACGTATTCTTCTCCCTTCAATTCTTTCAGGTCCACGATATATTCTTTGAATTCCGTGTCGTTGGGCGTAATTTCAAACGGCAGTTTATCGTCGGCAGATACGACATTCTGCCCGTTTGTGGCAATATATAATTCTCCGAGTTCAGAGGGCGACTCATTTTTCATACGTATTTTTAAAATCGGATACTCTGCGAAGCTGAAGGATTCGCCGGTATCGCTGGAAGGGACGATAAAGAAATAGGGATCCTGGGTCTG
>CABQCN010000347.1 GCA_902462635.1 uncultured Oscillospiraceae bacterium | reverse complement strand
GTCCAGATCGTTCCTGCCGGAGCTGTTCTGGTAACGGTATTCGCTCTGGAAGGAAATTTGGTTGCGGAATGCCGTGTCGCCGATCGTATCCGTATAAGCCGGAGATACGCGTTCCCACGCCGCCGCATCCGATTCCGCGTTCCGCATCGTGATCTCCGCGCCGGCGCCGTCCGCAACCGGCACCGCGTCGATCCCTTTAAACAAACGGATATAGTTTACCATTTGATAATAATAATTATCTCCGAATCCCACGCCGCCGCGCACCTTCATCGGTTCGCCGTCGCGGCTGTATTCCGGCGTAAACTGGTCCACCAGATACCGGCCCGGCGTCAGCGTTCCCCCAGTGATCTGCTGCGGGTCCGGAGAATCGTGCACGCCCGCGTACCATTCGTTCCAGCCAGTAATCATAATGACCTTCGGATCCTTCGCCAGCGCATATCGGAACTGTTCCTCGAACAGCAGGCCGTATTGCGCCTTTCCGTAGGAAAAACCGAAGTCGCCGTTGCGGTCGTATTCCGCATCGCCGTTTACGTAGCTGCGCCCCTTGCTCGTATGCGCGTGGACGCCCATCGCCACAGACATCTGTTCTTCTTTGCCGCGAAAGTCCGTTCCCGCCGGCTGCGGAGATTCCGAGAGCCAATCCCAATAACCATCATACGAGCCGGCCTGCCACGCCCAGCACTTGCGTACCGTGAATTTCGACAAATCCTCCGCGAACTGCCCGCTCTCATAATATCGGGCAACTTTTTTATTTTTGCGGATCGCATCGTAAAACGCTTCCCTCGTTTGCGGCGTAGTACCCGATACGCTCCAGGTCTCCCCGTCCGGCGAGTCGTTGTTGCCGAGGATCAGCGGTTTTCCTTCCCACATAAAAAACAGCTCCGCATATTCCGGTTTGGAATAAACCGTATCCATCAGCGTGTACAAATCCGTTACGAGCGTCGCCGGCATATCGCCCGTCATGCAGACGATCTGCGGCGTCTGTCCGCCTTCCTTCCGGATCTTCAGCCACGTATCAAAGAGCAGCACATGCGCCTTTTCATAAACGACGGCATTCGACATATCGAGGAAAATAAAATCCACGCCCGCCTGCTGCAGCATATACGCATGCTTCCGGTAAACCCATTCGTCCGAATTGATATAATAGCCGAAAAACGGTTCCGCCCAATACCCGCCCGGAGACGTCTTGATATGCTCTTTGATAGAATCGACGCCGTCGTTCAGGTACATGCGCGTGAAATCCCGGACCTCGCGCGGTCCGCCGGTGTATTCGTTACAAAGAAAATAAAACAATCCAACGTATTTGTCCTCCCGCGCGTTCCCCGCCTCGCTGTTTAACGGCGTCACCCGGCCCAAGTCGTCGCAGGCCGCCCACGTACGGTAATCCACCGGACGCTGCGCCGCCTCCGGCAGCGAAAAATCGATCTCGCACCGGTTATAGCGCAGATTATCGATGGCGCCCCGAAAGGATTTCACGGCAATGGTAAAATATCCGTTCAAAGGGATATTATTGTGCGGCGCCGCTTCCTCCAGCACGTTCCCTTCCCCGTCTGAAACCGTAATGTCGCGCTCGTTATATTTTACGGAAAGCAACGGACGTTCCGCCTCTCCTTCCTTCTTCGATAACAAAATCATATCATGGGTATCCGTAAACGTAAACGAAGCCTCCGCCGGAATTCCGGCGGGGACTTTCGTTTGGATGCCGCTGCTCTGCTCTTCAACCGTAATAGAATCCTCCTGAAACGTAAACCAGATCCCGGAATCTGTTTTCGTATCGGTTTCCAGTATTTTACGCAGCCCCACTTGCAGGGTGCCGCCCTGATAGAACAGATCGAACCCGATGACAGAGTCCTCCGCCCCATAATCGTCCCCCGGCTGAAACCTGCCCGAAAATTCCATCGCCTTCTTGGGATAAAACCGCCCTTCCCGGATTTCTCCTCCGGACGCAGCGGAGATCCGCCATCCGTTTTCCGCATTGTTATAATCCTTCAGCGTTTTATCCCCGTTGAAATCCAGCAGATAGGTCTTATCCGATACGATCCGGTATGCCTTCTTTGCGTTTTCCGCAAACGTCCCGCTTTCTTCCCCATTCGCCCGCACCTGCGCATCTTTCCGCAGCGATACCAGAATATAGGAAGATACGATCATAAAAACAAGTAACAAAATACAAGCTCGTTTATCCATACTCTCCTCCGGCCACTTTTTGGAGTCATTATATCATATATCCTGAACAAATGCCCGCAATTTTCGGAAAAGCAGAGAACCGCACCGTTATGAATCCAGCTGTGCCG
>CABQCN010000346.1 GCA_902462635.1 uncultured Oscillospiraceae bacterium | reverse complement strand
CCGTCTTTCCCTGTCCGGAAATCGCCGGGCCTTCTGGGGCGGGAAACAAGACAGGCTTCCGTCTTGACGCATTTTGTAAAATCAAATCCCTGAAATTCCGCCAGCCTTTTTTTCTGCTTTTCAAAAGCGCTGCGGCAATGTTCCGGCAAAAAGCAGCCGCCATAAATAAAATAGGAATCTTTGCTGATAGACCAGGAACAGCTCTCGCTCGTTTCCCGATCAAACACGCAGGAATAAAAGGAAGTACCGCCGCAGCTGCTTTCAAACCACTGTTGTATCGCGACATATTGCAGGATCGTATCGCGGTAAAACGTTTTCCTTACAATAGAATTCGCTCCGTCCGCACCGACGAGCCGTTTCGCGCGGATCATCGTATCCGTGCCGTTCACTTTTACCGTAAGTTCGAATATCCCTTGATTTTTCGCGATTTTCAGACATCTTCCCTTCCGGATCGCAACGGATGCGGGAACCAGGGACTGCAGCCAGGCGTCGAATGCATAGCGGTCCATATTCAGATAATGGCGGGAATAATAGCGGATCTTACGGCGGCAGACGTCGATTGTTTTCACGGAAAAAATCTGTGGGTCTACCAATACGCTTTTGGGCAGTACCAAATCGAAATGTGCGAGCGCTTTTTGCGCGTCGGGGGCCAGCAAACCGCCGCAGGGCTTTTTATTTTGTTCGTCCTGTCCGTCAAGCAGCAGAATTTTATATCCCGCGCCCGCAATCAGCCTGGCAAAGGTAGCGCCGGCCGGACCCGCGCCGATAATAACAACATCATATATCAAATCGTCACCGCCGTAACAAAATCACCGCCGTCTGACGGCAATTCAGAAGTATTTACAAAATTATACTTCCGATTTTGGCACTTGTCCAGCGTGTTTTTTTGTAAAAACAGAACCGGCAATTTTGTAACAGCCGGTTCACAGGGAGGAACATGATTTAAAACAAGGTGTGCAGCACCATGTTGATTACGCGTTTGAGCGCTGCTTCGTCTGTCTCAGGCAGAGAGGCATCAAATGCATCGCTTGCTTTTTTGATTTCTTTTAAATATACAGAGGCGGCCGATATTCTGTTTTTATAATCCGTTTGTAATTCCTGAAGTTGCATCTGATATTTTTCGTCCGTGCCGGGCGTCACGCAGGTTTGATAGATATCGATGATTTCATCGCCGGGACGGCTCGGAAAATATTCATGCGGCGGCGTGCTGTCAAACAGACAAAAACCAAGTTCCCGCACCGCCACGAGATCGAGGCTTTTGGGGTCGAGGGAGCAATGATAGATTTCCACATGGCAGCCCGCCTGTTTCGCCGCCTGCGCGATTTTTTTGAGAAACGTCGATTTTCCCGTTCCGGGACGGCCTTTGACGAGATACCGTTTGGGAATATCCTGCGTAACCTCCGGAATATAATTAACGTTTCCGGTTACGGTAGCCGCGCCGAAAAATCGATGTACTTCGCTGCCGTCTTTTTCCGGTCTTTTCCCCGCAAAAAGCATCTGTACCATCTCTTCCGTCAGACGGTTTGCCGCTTCAAAATCCATGTTGCCGATATATATTTTCTCTTGCTCGTCATGGATCAGTCTGGCTTCGGAGAAAAGTTTCCTTGCCGTTTCCAGATTTTCGCGGACAGACGCAAGCGCTTCATAACCCGAAACCGCAAGGATATTGGGTTCTTTTTCATCGTAGACATCAAATCCGTATACGCCTGCCGAACATTCCGGCAATATCACGCCTTGTATCGAATTGTCCAGACAGTGGTGGATCAATTGTATGGAAGTATTTTCTTTTTGTGCCCGGTTATAAACGGCGGACAAAACCTCCCCCAGAACGGCATGGGGGTAACCGCTGATGCGAATCGTACGGTCAAGCGGGACATAATTGGATTCATAATATGATACGGCACGCGGAACATTGGAATTAATAAAATAATGTAAAATAGAATTCAAACCAGAGCCTTCCTTTCCTGATAGCTATCACTATTATATTCCAAATTCCCGTATTTCGTGATTTCCACATTCTGGAAGTACAAAACAACATTCGCAGATCCGGACGGATCCGGCTTTTTCCGCAAAAATTTTTGCGTTCGTCGAAATCGAGAAAAATCATTTTGTATTCTACGGGAAGAAGTGTTATTATAGAAAAGATGAACCATGAAATTTATACATACGATGGAATAAAAACGGGAGAAAAATATGATACGCAGAAAATATACCATTCTTTTCCTGCTTGCCGCGTTGATTGCCGCGGCGGCTTTTTTTGTTTCCTGCGGTTCGAAAAAGACCGCCGGACCTTCC
>CABQCN010000345.1 GCA_902462635.1 uncultured Oscillospiraceae bacterium | reverse complement strand
CTTTCTGGCGCAAAACCATTCCGTTCGTCAGGTTGTTTTCGATGTCTTTACGGAGAAAGATTTGCAGCGCTACGGGCAGCTGCTTGGGATGGAGCGGAAAGCCGAGGCTTGCGGCAGATAAGGAATGCATCCGCAGTAGTTTTATGATATACTGCAGCAGGTAAAATTTTCAGCGGAAAACGCTTGACTTGGAGTGGACTCCAGGTGTTATGCTCTCCAATGGCGGAGATCTGCGGCAGTCGGAGGATGAAACGTCAGGAGGATATTTTATGAATTACCGGATTCTTGGGCGGACAGGTTTGGCCGTCAGCGAAATCGGGCTCGGATGCGAAGGGTTTGCGGGGAAAAGCCAGGCCTTTACGGAGGAACTGTGCGGGATCGCGCTGCAAAGCGGCGTCAATTGCATGGATTTATACAGTCCCGATCCGGAGCTGCGGAGCAGAATCGGAAAAGCGCTCGGCAAACAGAGAGAACGGTTTATTTTACAAGCGCATCTCTGCACGGTATGGCGGGATGGACAGTACAAACGTACGCGGGACCTGCGGGAAACGGCAGAATCGTTTGCGGATTTGCTGTCGCGTCTCCAAACGGATTGCATCGATATCGGGATGATTCATTATGTGGATTCCCCGCAGGAATGGCGCCGGATCGCAAACGGTGAAATTATGGAATATGCACTGCGGCAGAAAGCGGCCGGCGCGATCCGTCATATCGGACTGAGCAGCCATAATCCGCTGGCGGCGCTGGAAGCGGCGGAAAGCGGACTGATCGACGTACTGATGTTCAGTGTCAATCCCTGCTACGATTTATTGCCGGGCGGAGACGATTGCGAAACTTTATGGGCGGACGGCAGCTACGCCGCGCCGCTGCTCAATATGGATCCGGCGCGGGTGAACTTATATGAGACGTGCCAGCGGCTCGGGGTGGGGATTACGGTAATGAAAGCGTTTGGCGGCGGAGATCTGCTGACGGACCGATCGCCGGCAGGCAAAGCGCTGACGGTAAACCAATGTATTCATTACGCGCTGACGCGCCCGGCCGCGGCCTGCGTAATGGCCGGGGTACATACGAAAGCGCAGCTGGAAGCCTGTCTTTCTTATGAATGCGCGCCGGAAAGCGAACGGGATTATGCCGCCGCGTTTGCTTCGTTCCCGAAGATTCAATGGCAGGGACACTGTATGTACTGCGGACACTGCGCGCCGTGCCCGAACGGAATCGACATCGCGGCCGTTACGAAATTTTTGAATCTGGCAAAAGCGCAGGAAAGCGTGCCCGAAACGGTACGGGAGCATTACGCGGTCTTGCCGCACACGGCAGGAGACTGCGTCCGCTGCGGCGCCTGCGAGGCGCGCTGTCCGTTTGGCGTCCCGGTGCGGGAGAATATGAAACAGGCAGCCGCGCGATTTGGAAAATAAAGGAGATGGGAACCGTGAAAAAATTGGGATTTGGATGGATGCGCCTGCCGCTGACGGATGCGGAGGATCCGAAAAGTATCGACATGGAACGGCTGAAACGGATGACGGACGAATTTCTTGCCGCCGGGTTCACGTATTTTGATACCGCTTATATGTACCACGACTTCCGGAGCGAAATCGCAATCCGGGAAGCGCTCGTCAAACGGCACCCGCGGGAAAGTTTTACGCTGGCGACGAAACTGCCCACGATGTTTTTAGAAAAAAAAGAAGACCGGGAGCGTATTTTCCAAGAACAATGCGAAAAATGCGGCGTAACTTATTTTGATTACTATTTGCTCCATAATCTCGGCGTTTCCCATTACGCAATCGCGCAAAAGCTCGATTGCTTTGCATTTTTGCAAGAGAAAAAGGCGGAAGGCAAAATCAAAAAAATCGGCTTTTCTTACCACGACAACGCGCAGCTGCTCGATGAAATCCTGACGGCGCATCCGGAAACGGAATTCGTACAGCTCCAGCTGAATTATCTGGACTGGGAAGATAAAGGCATCCAGGCGCGCGAATGTTATGAAACGGCCAGAAAGCATGGAAAAGAGATCGTCGTAATGGAACCGGTGAAAGGCGGAACGCTTGCAGACCTGCCGGAAGCAGCGGTGCGGCTGTTGAAAGCGTATGCGCCGGACCGTTCTCCGGCTTCCTGGGCGGTACGCTTTGCTGCCGGACACGACGGGATCCTGACCGTACTCAGCGGAATGAGCAGCCTGGAACAGCTTCGTGACAACATGGGTTGTATGGAACCTTTTACCCCGCTGGACGAACGGGAAAAAGAGGTGCTCCGGAACGTGGTTTCCGTGCTCCGTGACGCGATTGCGGTACCCTGTACGGGATGTAACTATTGTGCTGCCG
>CABQCN010000344.1 GCA_902462635.1 uncultured Oscillospiraceae bacterium | reverse complement strand
TGTTACGAGAAATACCGTTTCCATGAGCGTGGGCCAGAGGTCGTTCTCGATTTGATCAATGATCCCATAAGTTACGGAGGCGGCCTTGCTGATGGCCAACGCCAGCGCGCTAAGCGCAATAACGAATTTTAATCGCCTTTTCCCGTATATCGCCCAGATATAAAAGCTGAACAAAACATTTGCAGCCAAAAAACAAAGTTCGCCGATCATCGCAAAAAGCCAGTTGCTATAAACCGCGTCATTCCAGTTCTCCTGAAATGCGTCGATATAAGTAATAACGCGGTACAAAGAAACGAGAATAAAGATACCGGATAAGATACCGGTGATATATTTGAAAATTGCAGATCTTTTCGCATTCATTAAAGTACAGTATTCCATAATTGCTTCTCCTTTTCTCCCTATTTGTTTATAATCCTATTTTTTTTCTGCTCGTATTCTTCGTCGGTAATCAAGCCCTCCCGGTTCCATTTGCGCAGCGTCTCCAGCCTTTCAGCATCTTCCGACGCGCCGGAACACGTTTCTTTTTTCATAGACGAGGTATCTTCGGCGATTTTTGTGACCTTTTCAATGATTTCCCCGAATCCGTATAAGCAAAAAGTAAGAACTACGGTAGCAACGATGCCGTAAATCAAAACGTAGATCCCGACGATGACTTCGTTGTTCATCATTATAATACCGAATAAAATACTCCCCACGATTCCAACTGCTGCAATAATCTGCGCAAGCGTCTTGAGCTTGCTTCCTACATTTGTAAACATGTCTTTCCCTCGCAATCAAAATTTTTTTATATTCCTATCATAACAGCTTTCCTGAATTTGTCAATTATGGAATTTGCTGCCGATCCTCCTCCCTCCCCAAAAAAAACGGCGTGGGAATTATTCCCGCGCCGTCCGCTGCAGTATTGCCGTTCCATTAAAAATCGTTCAGCTTTGACCAAGTTTCATTACATGTTGTTTCCAGTTCCGCAAATACGTCCTCCACGCTCTTCTGCCCGTTGATGATCTGCCCGAATTTTGTAATCATATTTGTATCGGATAAAATCTCCGCAATTTCGGTAGGCGCTCTCGTAATAACCGTTGCAGGCGTACTAGCGTCGGGATAAGAAACAAAAGCGTCGAAATTCTTATTGCTCCACTCGCTGTTCGGCATTCTCCAGAACGGTTCTTCGGCCAGTGATTTCAAGAGAGGAACATTCCCGCCGGTGGTGCTGTGATACGCTCTCTGTCCATCTTCCGTCAGGAAAAACAATGCGAGCGCGGCAGCGGTATCTACATTTCTCGTTCTGTTGTATACGACGTACCCCGTTGCGCCGGTACCGACTTTATGCGTCGGGAAGGCGGGGAAGGAACAGAAGTCCCAATCGATATTTGCATTATCATACGCATTTCCGTATCTGGTGATCCACTGCAGGTCGCCGAATGTACGGAAAACATAGTTCAGATCCGAAATTTTAGAATATCGCGATGCGTTCGCTCCGGTATAAGCAATAACGTCGTCTTTCATCCAGCCTTCATTGCATGCTTCGAACATCTCGTTCAGACCGGCCATAACATTTTTATCAGAGACAAAGGAAACTTTTTTCTCAACGGTATTGACCCATTCTCCTCCCCAGCCTTCGGCAAACGCCTGCCATACGGGAGACCACCAAAGCTTGAATCCGGCGCCGACCTGAGTATAGGCGTCGTTTTCCTCCAGCGTTACGCGCCGGCAGATATCTTTGAACTCATCCCAGCTTAACGCTTCTTCTCCGCCAGGAATCGTGATATTCGCTTCTCTGAGGGCGTCCTTATTGTACACGAGTACTTGCTGTCCAAGATTCCGCGGCACCATGTAAAGACGTCCGTCGATCATTCCGCCGGTAAGCGCCCCAGTGTATATATTTTGGCGGTCGATTCCCAGACTGTACATATAGTAATCGAGCATTAAAAGCGCATTGTGATTTTTCTTATAATTATTGGCGTCGTTTTCGTCGCACCAGAATACATCGCCGATATCGCCGGTGGAAATTCTTGTCGCGTACGTGGTACGGCTCGCCTGGTCGACGATGACGCTCACATCCTTATACTTATTCATGAAAGCATTTGCAAACGCTCTCGGAGCCGCCGCTTCGGAGTCCGTATTGCTTTCGTTGCTGATCGTGAACGTGACTTCTCCTTTAATGGTCAGCACATGATCGTCTTCCAGAATACCGCTTTGCTGCGGTCCTTTCCTGTTGCAGGCAACAGCGCCGAGCAGCAAAACGGAAACGATCAGCATAATAAGTACACGTTTTGCCAGGTTCTTAGCCTGCATGTTACTTTTCAACATAAATCCTTCACCTCATATTTTGATAATTGAACAACTT
>CABQCN010000343.1 GCA_902462635.1 uncultured Oscillospiraceae bacterium | reverse complement strand
AATCTTCCGTAAATTCGGTCTTTCCGGAAAATCCTTCATCCCGATGCTGATCGGCACGGGCTGCGGCGTTCCCGGCATCATGGCATCGCGTACCATTGAAAATGACCGCGACCGCAAGATGACGATTATGACGACAACCTTTATTCCGTGCGGCGCGAAATTGCCGATCATCGCGCTGATTGCCTCCGCGCTGTTCGGCGGCGCGTGGTGGGTCGCGCCGAGCGCTTATTTTATCGGCGTTGCGGCGATCGTGGTCTCCGGGATTCTTTTGAAGAAAACAAAACTGTTTGCTGGTGATCCCGCGCCGTTCGTAATGGAACTGCCTGCGTACCACTGGCCGACCTTCGGCAATCTCATGCGCAGTATGTGGGAGCGCGCCAGCTCGTTTATCCGCAAAGCCGGAACGATCATTTTGCTGTCTTCTCTTCTTATTTGGGCAGCTTCGTGTTTCGGCTGGATAGACGGCGGCTTTACATTCCGAGTGGATATGGAACTGGAAGCAAGCATCCTCGGTAAAATCGGCGGCGGCATCCGATGGATTTTCGCCCCGCTCGGATTCGGCAATATCAAAGCTGCGATCGCTACGATTATGGGTCTGGTTGCAAAAGAGGAAGTCGTCGGCGTGTTCGGGGTGCTCGATTTCGAGGGGATGACGAAACTGGCGGCCTATTCTTTCCTGATTTTCAACTTGCTCTGCGCGCCGTGCTTTGCGGCGATCGGCGCGATCAAACGGGAAATGAACAGTGCCAAGTGGACTTGGTTTGCGATCGGCTATCAGTGCGTATTCGCATACGTTATCTCATTCGTCGTCTACCAACTCGGGATGCTGTTTACCGGCAGCGCGGATATCGTCGGAACGATCGTTGCCTTTGCGCTGACAGCCGGCATGTTGTTCCTGCTGCTCCGTCCGCATCAGGAAAACAATCGAGTAAAAGCAAAAGTGAAGGCATGATTCCGGAAAGGAGGGAATTCCATGATCCGTTTTCTGACAGAATATTGGGGCACGATCGTAATCGGGGCCGCAGTGGCGGCAGGGATCATTCTGGTGATCGTAAGATTGCACAGAAACAAGAAGAAAGGACAATCTTCGTGCGGCTGCGGCTGTGAAAATTGTCCCTCATCCGGCATCTGCCATAAGAAATAACCGGCGATCTTCTATCTCGATACCTCCTCTAGGCAACAGGAAATGAGGCGCTTTTCTTCCTATCTTTACGATAGAAAAAGAAGCACCTCGTTTCTTTTTTGATTTCAGTTGTTTAACGTCGTGAACATGTCCGCCAACGCAGCCACGCAGAATCAGGGGCGCTACGGCACGGCCGCCGTGGACCTTTTCCGGGGAAAACCGCTGTCCGCGGCAGAGCCGCGGTAAGTTACGGATATGACGGCTACGGAAACATCCAAAGGAGCCGCAGCTGCGGAGTATACGTACGACGCGTGGGGCAAGTCTGATCGGATCAGGTATAGGCGGAATCGCAGGCAGTTACATTCGTGAATCTCTTGGTGAAAGTCTGGAATTAATAAATTCAGTCAAGGTGGAAACTCCATGGAAGGAACATCTTTGCGAAAAGTATAAGAATTTTATTTTAAGGAGATCGGTATGGATAAGATATTGAAAGCGAAGATAAAATGGTTATCAAAGGAACAGGGGGGACGTCAAACGATACCTTGGGGAGATAAATATGGACCCATTGTAGTATTAAAAGAAACTATATTAAATTCAAGCGAAACGGTCTGGAGCCTTTTGGTTTCAAATAAAGAGTTGATTTCGGATGTTGAGACGATAGCAGAAATTAATTATTTATCAGAGAATGCTCCTGATAATCTTAGCAAAGATGTTGAATTTGAATTATATGAAGGCAGTAAATTCGTGGGGGAAGGTATTGTTCTGTAATAAGGCAAGAAATATTTCAAAGAGAAATGTTTACGGTTAGAGGGAAGTAATTTCAGATTAGGAGGTATAGCCCCGATTGTAAGGGCTGTACCGTCTTTTCGAGTTTCTATGCGTCTTGCTGTTTCGGCGACGTGGCAGAAAGAAAATTGATTTCCCCTACAAAGTTGAAAACAATATTCACTTTCTGTACCCGTTTCCCGTCCACCTTTTCCGGCGCATGGCCTATGATTTTCTTGATAAATTCATTGACGATTGTGGGCGTAAGTTCCTTTATCCCCACGTACTTGCGGATAATAGCGGAAAAGCTGTCGAAGTCGCTCTTGTTCTGTTCGTAGGTATCAACTTTCTGCTGTTCGGACTTGACCTTTTCTTCCAGTTCCCGCTGTTCCGCTTCATACTCTGCGGACAGCTTCAAAAATCTTTCGTGGCTGATTGTGCCGCTTATGTCGCCCTC
>CABQCN010000342.1 GCA_902462635.1 uncultured Oscillospiraceae bacterium | reverse complement strand
GAGTCTAAGTGGGTCAAAGCGGGCGGCGGTCCGGTAAATGCGCATCATTTCTGGGGAGAACCGTTGTTCGGATATTATTTGTCTTCCGACGAATGGGTGATGAGAAAACACCTGCAGATGCTTACGGACGCCGGCGTCGATTTTATCGTATTCGATACGACGAACGCTGTTACATATGACGCGAGAGTGAAAGATATCATTAAGATCTGGTACGAATATCTTGAAATGGGCGTGGACGTACCGAAACTTGCGTTTTATACTAATTCGGACTCCTATAAAACGATGCTCAGTATTTATAAGAACATTTATACGAGTAAAAGACTGAATGAAAAATATCCGCGGCTTTCGGAACTTTGGTATAATTGGGACGGCAAGCCGATGATCGTCGGAGAGTCTGGTACCGCAACGGAGGAGTTAAAAGAATATTTTACGATCAAAGATTCCCAATGGCCCACGACGGACAGAATCGACAACGGGTTCCCGTGGATGGAATTCGGCAGATCTCTTGCGGAATCGTCCGTATACGGCGTGAACGGCAGGAAAGAAGTCATGAGCGTTTCCGTGGCGCAGCATTCGGCAACGGTGCAATTCAGCGCCACCGCGTGGTACGGCGGCAACGACAGAACGAGATGCTGGCACAACGGTTCGAACGATACGTCCGAAAACGCCATTTTATACGGCTATAATTTTGCGGAACAGTGGGAATACGCAATCGCGCAGGATCCTGAGATGATCTTTGTCACCGGATGGAACGAATGGGTGGCCCAGCGGCAGCCTGGAAACGACACGTATCCGGTTGTCTTTGTCGACTGTGCGGATTATAACAACAGCCGGGATGTGGAACCCGCGGCGAGCGTCTTCGGGGACAATTATTATATGCAGATGGTGGAATACATCCGGAAATATAAAGGCGCGGATTACAGGGTTTATGTCGGGGACGATCAGACGATTGATATCGACGGTGATTTCAGCCAGTGGGAGAATCAATCTGTCAGCGCGAAATATCTCGATTATAAAAATGATACCGTGGACCGGGATTCCAAAGGGTTCGGTTCTCTTAAATATAAAAATGAAACGGGACGCAACGATATCGTGAATATGAAGGTCGCGCACGACAAAGAGTATCTTTATTTCTATGTAGATACGGCGGAGGATATTACCCCGGCTACGGACGATAATTGGATGACGCTCTTTATCGATTCCGGCGCCGAAGGAACGTCCGACTGGTACGGTTACGATTTCGCGGTAAATGTCGAGAAGCCAAACGGCAATGAAGCGGTTCTTTCGAAATGCGGCGGTTCCGGCTGGAACTGGACAAACGCGGGAACGGTGAAAATGAAGGTGGAAGGCAACAAAATGATGCTTGCGATCTCCCGGGCGGATCTCGGAATACCCGATGAAGACGGAAAGAATCTTCTCGATCTGCAGTTCAAGTGGGCGGACAATTATCAGAAAAATGAAAGCGGAATTTTTGATATTTGGACATTTTATACGGACGGCGATGCCGCGCCTTACGGGAGACTGAATTATATTTATTCGGAAAAAGCGTAAGAAGGTAAACATTTGTCAACGGAGCAAACGAAAATAAGTTTGCTCCGTTTTTATTTTGATGTTATAATACAGCTTGGATTAATTTATTATACCGATAGGAGTGCTATTTATGTTTTACAGAGCAGTCGCAGCAACATGTCCTGGCAATGATAATGAATATAACAGCAATAATATATATTTGAATACCAAATACATAACGGACGATATCAAAGCTTCGGAAGTCCTTTTGAAACAAAAAAAGGAGCAGGAGGGGCTTCAATTTTACGGAATTGCAGAAGGGTTCGGCGCGGATCGCTACGCGGACGAGGCCTCTTTGATTGCAATTAAAAAGCTGCTTGCGATTCAGCGGAACGTTTCGGGAAATGAAATAAGTGATAATTACGATGAAGCTGCGGATCTGCTGTATTCTTATTTGGAAGATTTCGTGCGGGAGTCCAATGAAGCGGTGATTGCGAAATCCGCGGAGCTTCCGGAGAACAATCTCTACGCGTCTGTTGCCGCAATGGCGTTATATGAAACAGCCGTGATCACATGCAACTTAGGAAACACAAGAATTTATTTATTCCGCAAGGGCCATCTGAGCCGCCTGTCGGAAGACCATAATCAGGCGCAGGTAATGTATAAAAACGGCGTGATCACTGCCGAGAAGGCAGAAGTTCACCCCAAACGGAATAAGCTGACACAATATCTGGGCGCCATGCCGGAGGGGAAACAGCCGGAACCGTATTATTCTGAAGTAGAGGTAAAACACGGAGATATTTTTGTAATCTGCAGCAGTGCTTTTTGTAACAGTGTGGA
>CABQCN010000341.1 GCA_902462635.1 uncultured Oscillospiraceae bacterium | reverse complement strand
CAAACACCTCCCCTAACAATTCGGTTTGCCGCTATGATACCACGCAAGCCCCGCCCCTGTCCGTCGAATTTCGACGAACGCGAGAGAAAAAGCACGTTTGATTATAAAGTTAACATAAACCTAACAGTACCGCGCTTTTTATAATAAAAATCTCCCGCTATAAAGAAAAACGGGAGGTTTTGAAAATGTATGCAAAAAAAGTATTTCTGTTTACATTGCTCTGTATCGCAATTTTGGCGTTCACGCTGCTTGCCGTGTATGCCGCAAAAACATATGGCTAAGATTTCGTTTACACGTTAAATCGGAACAGCGTCACGTCTCCATCCTTCATGACATATTCTTTCCCTTCCGAACGCACGAGGCCTTTTTCCCTGGCGGCAGCATAGGAGCCGCATTCCATCAGGTCGGTAAAAGAGATAATTTCCGCACGAATAAAACCGCGTTCAAAGTCGGAATGGATCTTTCCTGCCGCGCCGGGGGCTTTGGTGCCCTTTCGGATCGGCCACGCCCGGACTTCTTTCGGTCCCGCCGTCAGAAAACTGATCAGACCGAGCGTCCGGTAGCCGGCAGTGATCAACTGGTCCAGGCCGGACTCCTGCATGCCAAGCTCTGCAAGAAATTCTTTCTTTTCACGATCATCCAGAGAAGACATTTCTTCTTCCATTTTGCTGCAAACCGTAATCAGCTGCGCCTTTTCAGCATCGGCAACCGCCGCAAGTTCTTCGACGTAGGGGCACCGGAAGGGATCCGCAGCGTCATCCTCGGAAATATTCGCCGCATAAATCACCGGTTTAAACGTAAGTAAAAACAGCGAAGCAACATAAGCCGCCTCTTCTTCCGAAAGCGCCATCGCACGGACCGGAAGAAACCGTTCCAGATGGTCTTTGATCCGTTGCAGAAGCTGGATTTCCAGAAGAACCTTCTTGTCGCCGCTCTTGGCCATTTTACCGGTGCGTTCGATCCGGCGTTCGATCATCTCCAGATCAGAAAAAATCAGCTCCAGATTGATCGTCTCCGCATCTCCCTGCGGGGAGACGGAGTTTTCCACACGGATGATATCGTCGTTGTCAAAGCATCGTACGACATGTACGATTGCATCCACTTCCCGGATATGGGACAAAAACTTATTTCCAAGCCCTTCGCCCTTGCTCGCGCCTTTCACAAGCCCGGCAATATCCACAAATTCTATTGTCGCGGGCGTATACTTTTCGGGATGATATAATTCCGCAAGCTTGTCCAGCCGGCTGTCCGGCACCGCCACGACGCCGATATTCGGCTCTATCGTACAAAACGGATAATTTGCGCTCTCCGCGCCTGCTTTCGTTAGCGCGTTAAAAAGCGTGCTTTTCCCGACATTCGGCAATCCTACAATTCCCAATTTCATAAACAACCAACTCTCCATAACATGAAATCTTTACCAAAATATGACGTTTCCACAGTTTCACATTATTTTTACCATACAATAAACACAATTAAAAGGTAAAATAACATGTAAATTGAATTATAGCATTTTATTTGGTAATTTTAAAGATTCATGTTATAATAACTTTATCACTGCGGGTGATTATTATAACGCATCGGTTATAAAAAGTTAAGTGTTTTATAATGATAGACCCAAGATACAAAAGGAGGAGTATTATATGTCACAGTTTGTCAAAACAAAAATCTTAGTAGTAGATGACGATGAGCATATCTGCGAACTAATCAGGCTTTATTTTGAAAAAGAAGGCTTTGCCGTAAATATTGCAAATGATGGAAACAAGGCAATTGAATCTTTTAAAAGCGCAACACCCGATGTAGTCGTTCTCGATATTATGCTGCCCGGTGCGGACGGCTGGCAAGTCTGCAGAGAAATCCGGAAAATCAGTCAGGTTCCGATCATCATGTTGTCTGCGAAAGGGGAAACATTCGATAAAGTACTCGGTCTTGAGCTCGGCGCCGATGATTATATGGTCAAACCGTTTGAAACAAAAGAACTTATTGCAAGAGTGAAAGCGATATTACGGCGGACAAAAGTCGCGGAAGCCGAAAATCACGAGGAAGTGGTATTCCCGAACCTGGTGGTAAATAAGACAACCTATACCGTGAAATTAAACGGAGAGGAAGTCCAGATGCCGCCGAAAGAGCTTGAGCTTCTGTTTTTCCTGTCGTCGAATCCGAACAAAGTATATACCAGAGACCAGCTGTTGGAATATATCTGGGGCTATGACTTTTTCGGAGATTCCAGAACGGTGGACGTGCATATCAAACGTCTGCGCGAGAAAGTAGAAGATCCCAAACACAACTGGCAGATTAAAACCGTATGGGGCATCGGATATAAATTCGAAGTGAAACAATAATCTGAGGATCAAGGGGTAAAGATATCATGTCG
>CABQCN010000340.1 GCA_902462635.1 uncultured Oscillospiraceae bacterium | reverse complement strand
AATATACCAACTGCCGTCTTCTTCAAAATTGCAGATAAATTGCGGTACGGAAGCATGGCGTAACGATGTTAATGCAGACAATTCCTTTTCATAGAATCGATCGCCGGATTTCCACTCTTTGACTGCCGCCAGACTCCCGGTTGCGGTATCCAAAGTCTTATACAGCCTGTCCTCCGAAATAATCTCAAGAATCGAAAATCTGCCGTTTAAAACATCCTTCATTTCCCACACCTCCGTTTTTGATCCCGTTTTACGGGTACAGGCAAAATGATACCGCAAAGAACGTCGGAAAACGACGCCTGAATTATTTCCCGAAAAGAACGCGGGAACACCCCGTTTTATATATCATAAACAAAAACGTACCGGGGAAATTATTTCCCGATACGTTTCATTTTCTCATCTTTTTCGCCTGTTTTCGCCAATTATTCCTTCGGTGCGATCACGGTAAAATAATTGTCGATTCCCGCCTTGATCGATTCTGCGATTTTCGTCTGATAGGCATCCTCAATTAACTTCTTTTCTTCTTCCTGATTCGAAAGGAACCCGCATTCCACGATTGCCGTCGTGGCTTTGCAATTCTTCGTAATGATGATATCATCCGATTTCAGCAGCGCCTCACGGTCATTTTCCGGCTCCAGCAGTTCCCGCAGCGCGGTTTGCAGGCTGATGGCCAGCTTTTTACTGGAAAGAGACTCTTTTGTGTAAAATGTCTGCGCTCCGTGATATTGAGAATCGCTGAAAGAATTCAGATGGATGCTGACTACGATATCCGCATTGCTTTCATCCATCAATTTTTTCCTTTTCAAAAGATCCTGTCTCCGTTTTGCCGTCATAGATAAATTCTCGTCGTCATAATTCAAAACATCTTCCGTACGCGTCATCACTACGGTATACCCCGCCTCTTCGAGCAGTTTTTTGGTTTTCTGCGCAATCACCAGCGTAATATCTTTTTCTTTCGCGCCGCTGAACGCGCTGACCGCACCGGGATCCTCTCCGCCATGTCCCGCGTCGACCACCACGATTTTACCGGCCGGGGAAAGCGTCTCCACATATTCGGACGCATTTACGGATGAGCCGTCGCCCTTGCCTCCGAAGCCGATATTTATGGCGATAATCGCGGCAACAAGAACAAAGATCAGTATCCCCAGTATTACATTTGTTTTTTTCATGATAAGTATCAAAAAAGACACCCCCTGCATACTACTTAATTAAGCATATTACAGGGGGCTTACAAATATTCACAATTATTGCCGTAAAATTTTATGGCATCAAATCGTCCGTCGATCCGCCGAGGCCTTCTACAACAGAAGAAGCCAGCATGATCTTGCTGAAAAGCTCCGGATCTCTGTCTTGGGCATAAATTTCAATTAGGTTCTTCATATACCGTCTGAGCGGCAATATTGCGTTCGGATCTCCGTAATCTCCAAAAATTGCCGCAAACACGGATTTCACTTCACGATCATCCGGGAGACGTTTGAACCGCTGTTTCATTGCTTTAAACAGCTCGTCGTCCCGCTGCTTTACCGCCGTAGCCATCGATAAAAGTATCATCAGCTTTTCTTCCTCCAGGCTTTCCTCCAGAATCAGCGCGGTCACCTCATTCAAACAATTTCTGCACAAATATTCCGCCAGTTCATATAAAATATGCTCGTTGGTCTCTGCGCAGGCCAGAAAAGCATCCAGAACCTCTTTATCCGCGCCGCCTTCCCCCGTTCGGTTCAATAATTTCACTGCCGCCAGCAGCACATCCGAATGGTACAGCACGTCTTTGTCTGCTGTCGTATATACATCGTCTGCGAGCAGTTTGGTATGATCGCGGATGCAGCCGCGCAGGAACTCCGCTCCGCAGAGTTCTTGCAGTTTCCGTCCAACGAATCGATCTACTTCCGGATTGCCCTGCTTTATATAGTAATAAAATAAATTCTTCCAGTCCTCCGCCGTCCAGTCTGCAGTCTGCTCCGAGATCAGCGCGCCGTTTTCCTCCAGCCGCGCATCTACTTCCCGCAAATAACCAGACATCTGCTCGAGGCGCATACTTCCGGCCTTCGTGTAAATATCTTTGAGCAAATCTTGAATTTTTGAATAAAACGCATCATATTGCATTATTTCGCATCCTCCTTCGGCGGCGGCTTCATTTTCTTTTTCTTCTTGGGACCGCCGTAAACCAATTTTCTGACAAATTCATTTTTAGGCGGATTTTTAACGATCCGGATTCCGTGATATCCCATGACGTATCCGATCCCGGCGCTTACAACAACGATTACTGCCGGAAAGAGACACGTAAGCTTCGTCACTTCCGGAATCAGGCTTTCCGCCGTCGGAGGAGAAATGATTCGGTAAAACCAGAAAAAGGGCATATATAAAACGAGTTTTGCGTAATGGT
>CABQCN010000339.1 GCA_902462635.1 uncultured Oscillospiraceae bacterium | reverse complement strand
GGAAGATTCGGATTATTCGATTACCTATTATTGGGGGCCGCCGCTGAAGGATTTCAACGAAGAAACGGTGATCCAAATGAAAGAAGCCGGCTTTGATACGGTTCCGCTCCAGCGGTTTCCGGGAAATACCGACGGTCTGAAATCCGCCGTCGCGCTGCTGGAAAAACACGGCCTCTTTGCCGCAGTGTTCGACGGCAGAATTGCGGATCTCTATAACGCGCAGTATGCCGTTTCGCAGAAAAAGGTAGATGCGGTCGTGACGGAGGTCGTCGAAGACTATAAAGAATACGGCAACATCCGCGAATGGATCCTTTGCGACGAGCCGAGCGCTTCAAAATTCACCATACTCGGCAGGCTTGTGGACGCGTTCCGCAGGATCGATCCGGATCGTAAAACGTTTATCAACCTGCTGCCGCTTTACGCGCCGGAAGAGGCGCTCGGAACCTCGGGCTATGAAGAATATCTCACTGCATTCTGCGAGACGGTCAAACCGAATTATCTCTGCTACGATTATTATGATTTTCTGGGCGCGGGAACGACGCAGAGCAGACGGGGGACGTATCTCCAGAACATGGAACTGATAAAAGACGCGGCGGAGAAATACGATCTGGAAACGCGGGTAATCGTGCTTGTTACGGAACACGGGGATTACAGCAACGTAACGCCGGCGGAAATCGCGTGGCAGGCGAATTTGTCGCTTTTGTATGGAATGAAATGTCTTTCTTATTTTACGTATTGGGAACCGGACGACCCGAATTTTACGTGGTCGAATGCGATGGTAGATATCGACGGCAATCTGATGCAGCATTATTATGACGTCCAAAAGGAAAACAAAACGACGCGGGTGCTCGGAAATGCGCTTTATGCGACGAATTGCGACGCGGTGTTTAAAATCAATACGGACCTCGTCTCGCATGTGGAACCTTATAAATCATACGGCGATCTCGGAACGGTTTCCGCAACTGATTTTCTGGCGGGATTTTATGAAAACGGCTGGTTTTTCCTGATGAATGCCAATACGCTGCGCGGCAGCAGCCGCACGCTGACGACGGAAGATTTATCCGAGGATTTGTTCTGGCTCAATCCCGAAACGAAGCGATGGGAAAGCGCAAATGCCTGTCCGTATGTCAAACAGAAATCGAATGGAACCTATCAGATTACGCTGGATGCGGGGGATGGAATTTTACTCCGTGTGGACAAATAATCGGTTTCTGAAAATCAGGGCCTTTTCGGGGGATTCTCTTGACAGGCAGCGATGCGGAGAGTATAATTCGAAAGGTCTTTTTAATGGGGTGTAGCCAAGCGGTAAGGCACCAGACTTTGACTCTGGCATTTCGCTGGTTCGAATCCAGCCATCCCAGCCAATGTAGAAAGAAGTCGATTGTTGTAGAACAGTCGACTTCTTTCCTCATTTTGTGGTAGGATTATAATGAATCGGCAGGGGATGTATGATGAACAAATTAACAAGGGAACAAAAGAATAAGGCTGTTTCATTTTTGAAAACGGAAGCACAGGATATTGACAAAGCGATGTATGAATATTTCTTTGAGAGTATGCCGCTTGATCAAGTAGCCGGAATATTGCAATCTTACCAAAACGAAGACGGTGGTTTTGGCAGGCTGGATTATGATTTTGAATGTCCTGTTTCGTGTTTAAAAGCTACCGAAAGCGCCTGCCGGTATATTTTTGCTTTAAGAAATATCCCCGTTGAACACCCTATGATCCAAAAATTAATTTCATATGTTGTTAAAAACTACAATCAGGTTACGGGAGAATGGAATAACCTTACGGTTCCTGAAGTGAACGACTATCCCCACGCTCCCTGGTGGGGGCATGATGCAAAAGAGATATTTATACCCAAAAGCAGAGCTGAATTAATTGAGCATTATGATCCGAATACAAACTCCGCCTTGGCAGGGATGTTGGTTAAATACTCTTCATTTGTTCCAAAAGAACTATTGGAACAAGTCACTAGCGTGGTGATAGAAAAAATAAATTCTGGTTATGAATTCGGACAATATGGAATGCTGTCTGATATTTATTTTGTTAATGCACTCGACGATGAAGCGCTGAAATGTAGTTTAATGAAAAAGCTTATGGGCGATGGCAGATTGATATCGCTTCTTGAAGATCGTGGTACGGAAAGCGCTTATAAATTATGCCATTGGATTGATTCCCCGAATCACCCATATTATGCACTTTATAAAGACGCCGTTCAAAACAATTTGAATTTTTTAATCACCTCCCAGGAAGCGGATGGCAGTTGGACTCCAAATTGGTCTTGGGGAGAGCCGGATGTATGGAAAAGAGTTGTCAAACGATTGAAAGGTCTGTTGACAATGAAGTTCCTATGGACATTAAAGAAATTCGACCGCATTGAAGATTAACCCAATAAAAGATTTCACAAC
>CABQCN010000338.1 GCA_902462635.1 uncultured Oscillospiraceae bacterium | reverse complement strand
CCGTCATATTCCGGCATGATGCCTGTGTCAAAATAGGAATACAACGTATCATTATTATTAATTTCAACGATCCCTTGCTCCACACCTATCGCGTCATAGATGATTTCCCCCTTTGTCGCTGACAAATCTTTTTGTCCTAAAAACAGAAGATATTTTTGTCCTTTTTTTATCTTTGTCTCATAATTATCATCGTTCGGTTTTCCCATTTGTGAAAAAACCACCGTGCTGCCTTCCTGAAGGCTGCCTTTTAAAACTTTTTCAATGTTTAAAGAATAACGCGTAGAATGTAAATCATATTCTTCTTCATAAAAGTCGACCGGATCCCCGGAATAGGAGGCAATGACAATAGCATCGCTCCTCGCTTCTATTTCATCGACAGACTGGTAAAATTCCATTTCAACATAAAAACCGATGGTATGTTTGGATCCCACAAATTTTTCTTGTTTGGCACACCCCATAATTGAAAATAATAATAAAAACGACAGTATAAAAAGTAAACTTTTTTTCATATCCATACCTCCTAATAAAATTTATAGATCTATTATATTATACCTAACCCATAGTCGGTACATTAGAGGAAACCCATGATTTATAATTAAATCTCGCTAAATCTGCTGTATCGTGAGCTTGTGGTTTCCAGTAATCAGACCAGCCGAATGTCGAACCTCGGCCCTGTCTCATTACACTTTGCGTTCCGTTATTTGTTTCATCTAATCCTAAAGGATGTCCAATTGTATAAACTATCGATATCTGACGACCCTCCTATAACCACTCCCTTTATTTTTATTTTTTATGTTATTTATAATATACATCATTTTTTTGTTTTCGTTCAATACATTATATATTTATTTTTTATACAATTTATACTTATTATACTTATTTTTTCGTTTTTCTATTGCATCCATACAATGGTGATCCCATGATTTCCCTTTATAGACGAATATCGTGGAACGCAATTGACCGATCTTAACAGAAAGCCTATACACAAAAAGGGCGGCCGCCCTTCTTTAAAAACAGAGCGAAAGACGTACGAAAGCGAAAACGGCTGTTTCATTTCCCGATGCTTTAGGATCCTAAAATTTTAACATAATCCAATATCGTGACGCTGCAATGGGTAAACAGCACGAAATGGTCGCCATTGCAGATCGTTTGAAAATCGTTTTCCTCTTGAAACAGCAGTTCGCCGCTGCCATCATAGATAAAGACTTTTTCTTCCGTAAATACGATTCGGGCCGCTAATACGCTTTCCTTCTCCCCTTCTTCACCGATTGTAATATAGATGTGGATCTGATAGTCATCCGTGCATACGATGGCCGCCTCCCGCATAATTGAGAAGTTCACCGGAATCGGTATTTTTGCAAACCCATCCCCCCAGCCTCCGATCGAGCCGCCGTAAACGGCAATATAATCTTCGGAAGAAAAAGAGAACCAAATTCCATCTCCAGGACTATCCGGCAGATAATTGATAGGATCCGTCACATAGCATCCCCACATGGCGCTGCACCACGGGCAGCCTCCGCCCAATCCGTCCAATATGAAATTCTGGAGCGCAAAGGATAGCTGCACCTGGGAATAATCCTCCGGCGAAACCCGCGCATTTGGAACAAATGTAATCATGCCGTTTTTAACATATCTATGTTTATGCGAATCATAATTGAGAATCAGCTGATTCCCCACCACATCGACATCCGTCCCAAAAAATGTACTATATTGCGCTTTCCCTTCACAAGGAACATCTGTATCCGCAAAGTTTGTATAAAAAACGGTTTCCACAAAATCCGCATCGGAGGCAAAGGGGATATATTTCTGATTTTCCTCCAAAATATATTTTTTCCGCGGGATATGGTAGTTATTTTTCTCATATTCTAAAAAATTTGCCGGAGAAACGCCGACATGCCTTTTAAAGAAGCGGCTGAACGAATAAATGGAATGAAAGGAAAGCATTTCCGCAATCTGCGTAACGGAAACATGATTGCGGATCTGCTCCTTTGCAGCCTCCACACGCAGGATGTTAAAATATCTGGAAATCGGCATCCCGAAATACTTATTGAACTTTTTTTCTAAATGATATTTGTTATAGTTGAATTTCCGCGATATTTCTTCCAGCGTCAGAACTTGATATACATGCGTTTCGAGATATTCTTTCACAGTAAAAATCGGATCTGCAGATAATTTCCGGCTCTCTTTCTGGCGGTTCGGTCCGCCGCCAAGTTCTTTCAAAATCAGCAGGATCAGCCGGAGCATTAAGATTTTCATCTCAAATGCATAATAATCCGGCCGGTATTTTTCTAAATTATATAAATCCGTAAATAGCTTTACCGTTTCGGTCGTATCCTCAAGGCGGATCACAGGCAGAGGAATCGGCCAATCCGTCCGGTATTCTCTTTCTCCGATATCGCTTGTGTGATTTTTGATC
>CABQCN010000337.1 GCA_902462635.1 uncultured Oscillospiraceae bacterium | reverse complement strand
AAATACCTTTCCAAAATAAAAGCCGAATTGCCGCGCATTGTAATTTTAATATTTTACAAATATATCTAATAATATTAATATTGTACGCTGTTATTTTTTTATTGAAACAAAAAATGCCACATGCTATAATAAGCTACTACGCAAAGGAGAAAACGAACGATGCTGGAAATCGATCCCTACCGTTCTGAATTGAACGGAATCGTAAATGACCTCAAAATGACAGCGGATGATATTCTGCTCTTTGCCAGAAGCGATCTTTCCAGAGATCTGACCGGGGGCGATACGTTTTTGTTCCTTACAAAAGACACGCTGGTGATCACAGAAGGGCAGATCCGCCTCGACGGACAGCACAAAGTAAGCGTCCGCAGAGACCGGCTCCGTTCCGTCTACGATAAAAAGAACGTCGATACATACGAACTCTCCGGACTTTCCGAACTCGCGCTCGAGGAACTTATTTCGACGGCGCGTCTTACGGGGAAACGGGAAGACGGTACGGTGTTTCTCGCGATGCTCACGAACACTGCCAAGGAAAACATACGCCTGTTCGTAAAATATGTGAACCAATATATAAAAGAAGGCAGCGTAACGAAGGACGAGGACGATTTCAAAAAAGACGGCTTTTGCCCCGTTTGCCACAACCGGTATCCCGATCCGAACCGCAAGGTCTGTCCCAAATGCATGGACCGCGGCAAGCTTATAAAGAGAATGGGAATCTTCCTCAAAAAGTACCGGAAAGAAATCTGTATGATCCTGTTTGCCCTTGTGCTTGTCAGTGCCTTGGGCGTCGCCGCGCCGTACTTATCTTCAAAATTCTTCTATGACCAGGTATTGGACCGGGACGGCAGTTTCTACGGGCAGATCCTGTTTCTGGTACTGCTCATCGCATCCATGAATATCTGCAGCGCGCTGATCAATATGCTTGCTTCCATTATTACTTCCCGCATTGCAGGAAAATTGGTATACGACATGAAGCGCACGATATTCGATTCCATAAAGCGTCTGTCTCTCAGTTTCTTTACCGGGAGGAAGACGGGCGGCCTCATGACGCAGATCAACAACGACGCGACCTCTATATATTGGTTTTTTGTAGACGGCCTGCCGTATTTCCTGATCAATATCATACAGGTCATCGCGGTATTTATCGTCATGCTGACCATGAATCCGCTGCTGGCCCTGCTTTGCCTGATCGTCATCCCGCTGTTTCTGTTCGTCATCAGCAGGCTGTTCCGCCATTCAGAACACCTCCATGCGAAAAACTATTCCTGCTTCCGGGCGATGAACGGCACGCTGGCGGATGTTCTTTCCGGGATGCGCGTCATCAAAGCTTTCGCAAGAGAGAAAGAAGAAGGCACAAGATTTCGCAGGCATGCCACAAAAGTAACCGACATGTATAAGGAAATCACCATCTTCAACAACACCGCGTTCCCGTTCGCATACGTCATTATGTATATGAGTACAATCATCGTATGGATCGCGGGCGGCTGGATGGCGATGAACGGCCAGATGACGTACGGAACCTTGCTTACGTTCCTCTCTTATGTCGGCATGATGAACGCTCCTTTATTCATGTTTGTGGATATGACGTATTTTTTCTCGGAATGCATCAACGCCATACAGCGCCTGTTCGAAATATACGATGCGGAGCCGGACGTTATGGAAACGGAACATCCGGTTCGCAAAGAAACATTTGAAGGCAGCGTCGAATTTCGCAATGTAGAGTTTTCGTATGATAAAAACAGAAAGATCATCGACGACGTTTCTTTCGCCATTGAACCCGGTAAAATGATCGGCATCGTAGGCCATTCGGGCGCCGGTAAAAGTACGCTCGCAAATTTGCTGATTCGTCTTTACGACGTAACGTCCGGCGAAATCCGCATCGACGGCGTCAATGTCAAGCAATACGCCTTTGCGGATCTCCGAAGGAACATCGCCATCGTCTCTCAGGAAACGTATTTATTTATCGGGTCGATCCTCGAAAACATCCGTTATGCAAAACCGGAAGCAACGAAGGAAGAAATCATAGAAGCGGCGAAAATTGCCGGCGCGCACGATTTTATCGTCAAGCTGCCCGACGCCTACGATACGCGGATCGGGCTGGGATACAAAGATCTTTCCGGCGGGGAACGCCAGCGGATCTCGATCGCGAGAGCGGTTCTCCTCAATCCGAAAATATTGATTCTGGATGAAGCCACGGCGGCAATGGATACCGAAACGGAACGCACGATACAGGCGGCGCTTGAAAACCTTGTCGCAGGCAAGACGACGATCCTGATCGCGCACCGCCTCTCCACACTGCGCGACGCGGATCAGCTGATCGTCATCGAAAACGGTAAAATGCCGGAATTCGGTACACATGCGGAGCTGATCCGGCAAAAGGGCATCTATTTCAAACTATATACACTGCAGATGGAAGCGCTGAAAAATATCGGCGTTACCGAATAAGG
>CABQCN010000336.1 GCA_902462635.1 uncultured Oscillospiraceae bacterium | reverse complement strand
GTCCGAGACGCCGTGGTGATCTTGTTGTCAGGATTTTTGTCCTGTGCGCTGATGTCGATTCCGGGCGTCAGCGGTTCTGTTACGCTGATGGTGCTCGGGCAGTACAATAAGGTGTACGGAGCGGTCAGCGAGTGCACCGACATGCTCAAATATCTGGTGCGCGGAGAATTTGCAAAGGCGGGGGAGGCTTCCAGGTCCCTATGGCTCGTCCTGGTGTTCGCCGTCGGCGGCATCGCCGGATTTATTCTGATTTCGAAGCTGATTTCCAGGCTGCTCAGAAAATTCGAAGCACAGACTTATTACGGTGTTGCAGGAATGGTGGTCGGTGCGGTTATTATATTATTCCTGCAGGGCGTTATGACGGACCGGAAATTTACGTCGGCATTCGGAGGAAATTTTACAAGTGCCATTCTCGGCATGTTCGTGCTGGATCTCGTATTGATCCTGGCCGGCGTTATTTGTACGCTGTTCCTCGACGACGACAGCCAAATGGCGCAGAAAGCAAAAAAGAAAGGAAAGATGTCTGCATGAAAAACCAAAGGGGAAGAACCCGTATCGCGGTGGCGGCGTTTGCGATTTTATTTTCCATGATCACCGTTTTATCCGGAAGCGTACTGCGGGCGGAAGAACAAAAGCTGCCGAAAGGCGCGGAGAATATCACGACGAAAGAGCTTTACAGAGGGGTAACGCTTACCAGTTTCGAACTGGCGGCGGATTCGGAATACGGCTTGAATAAAGCAAACGTCGTGGAATTCGATCCTTCGCAAAGTGATTTGTACATAGATGTTACGAATATGGCGGAATATTCGAATACGTTGAAAACCGTGGAGAAGACGGTAACGGAATTCAACGAACAAAACAACAGCGGGAAAACGGCGATTGCCGCGGTAAACGGTGATTTGTGGATGGTTTCTTACGCACATGCGCGTGTTGAGGGATCCGGCACTTCGTATGGCGGATACAGCGACGCGGTCGTAACGAAATCGCTGACGGTTCCCCGCGGCTTCAACATGTATAACGGCGAAATTATTACTTCCGCGCATATGTCGCAGGAAACGCCTTATGAAGGCGCGTTCCAGTCGTTTGGCTTCACTGCGGACAACAAACCGTATCTCGGACAGCCGACAGTGACGATACAGGTCAGAAATGTGACGCAGGACACGAAAGAAGTCAAAGCGGACGGCATCAACCGCCTCCCGGCGAATAACGCGCTCGTGATGTATACGGATAAGGGCGCGCTTTCCCATTACGCGCTTGCAGACGCATATGAAGTCGTGATAGACTGCGAAACAGATTACACCGTGAAACACGGCGCCGCGATCAAAGGAAAAGTAACCGCGATCTGCAAAGAAGGAGACGAAGACCTTCCGATGCAGAAGAATCGCATCATCTTGACGGCAAGGGGCAAAAAAACGGTTGCAAAAATCGAGCCGTTCCGCGTGGGCGATGAAATTGAAATATCCGTTTCCGTTAAAGATTTATACGGAAATAACGAAGCGTGGCAGAACGACATCGTCAATGCCGTCGGCGGCCATATGGTTTTTGCCAAAGACGGAAAAAATATCGCCATCGGCGATTCCACCGCATATCCTTCTACGATTCTGGCGGAAACGAATTCCGGAAAGGTATTGTTCATCCAAAATGACGGCAGACAGAAGGACTACAGTCTGGGATTCCGCTTCTCGGATTATACGAAACTTGCAAAGGCGTTCGATATTAAGAATGGCTTTATCGTGGATGGCGGCGGTTCTTCCACGATGGTCGCATTGGAAGAAAACGGTTATAAACTGGTCAACAGGCCTTCGGATAAAGATGAAGACGGCAATTACGGCCAAACGAGGACGGTCGTCAATTCCGTAATCTTATCGTACGGCAAGGACCGGAACGCGCCCGCGGATGCGACGGAAAATCCCGATACGACGCCCGCGGGATCTGCCGGAACGTCCGGCGGGGAAAACGGCGCATCCGGCGGGAAAATCGGAAAAATCCTGGTAATCGGCGGCAGCGTCGTCTGCTTTCTCATTGCGGTATTGCTTGCGGTAAGAGCCGGCAATAAAAAATACGGGAAAGAAAAATAAAAGGACAGTCATACAAAAGAGCAGAATATGAGTGAACATATTTTAGTAGTAGATGATGAAAAAGAAATAGCGGACCTTGTCGGGTTATACCTCAGAAACGAAGGCTATACGGTTTCCGTATATAATACCGGCAAGGAGGCGCTTCAGTCGGCAGAAACGGGTGGTTACGATCTGGCGGTACTCGACGTCATGCTTCCGGATCTCGATGGATTCAGTATCTGCAGAAAAATCAGAGAACAGTATTTTTACCCGATTATCATGCTGACCGCCAAAGTCGAGGATCTAGATAAAATCATGGGACTTACGATCGGCGCGGATGACTATATTACGAAACCGTTCAATCCGCTGGAGCTGATTGCGCGCGTCAAGACGCAGCTGCGC
>CABQCN010000335.1 GCA_902462635.1 uncultured Oscillospiraceae bacterium | reverse complement strand
CCATGCCGCCGAAGCCGATGATCGCTAAATGATATTGCATAATAGTGCTTCCTTTCCTGCAAAAAAATAGATATAATGAACTTCGGTTAGAATACTACACGCGATTGCAAAAATCAATCGTTTCCCTAAAAAAATTCTTGCTTTTGGAGTGTCTGCGCTATGAAACAATTTCACGCGGCGGCGGTCGTCTGCGAATATAACCCGTTTCACATGGGTCATCGGTACCATCTGGAAGAAACGCGCCGGATTTGCGGCGCCGACTACGTCATTGCCGTGATGAGCGGAAATTTCGTGCAGCGCGGCGAGCCGGCGATCATGAGCAAATGGGCGCGCGCCGAAATGGCGCTCCGGTGCGGCGCGGACCTGGTCGTGGAGCTGCCGGCGGCGTACGCGCTTTCTTCCGCGCAGTATTTTGCGGCGGGCGCGGTAGATTTGATCTGCAAAATGTCGGTGGTCACCCATCTTTCTTTCGGCAGCGAAACATTCGGCGGGGAAGAAGGGACGGCGGAACTCGAACGTTTCGCATGGCGCACGCTCCGCGGTCCGGAAATCGATAAAAAGCGTTTGCAGAAGGGGCATTCCTATGCTGCCGCAGCGCAGGTTCCGGGTATGGATGCGCCCAACGACGTGCTTGGCGCGGAATATATCCGCGCGCTGCGCCGCCGTGGCTCCAATATCCGGCCGGCCGCGGTCAGACGTATCGACGCTGCGCACGATCGGCTGGGAAGCGCAAAAGATATCCGCACTCGAATCAGAAATGCGGCGGCCGCGGGTACGGATTGCAGCCGCGCTCCGGAACGGCGGATGCCGTCGGCCGCGCTGGAAATATTCAAGAAAGAATTGGAAGCCGGGAGATGTCCCGTTTTTCCGGAACATTTTACACAGGCAATTTTCTCGTCTCTCCGCTCGCTGGGACCTGCGGGACTGCGGGGCTGCCCGTTTGTAAGAGAAGGCCTGGAATATAAAATTTATTCCGCAGCATGCGGCCGCGCCGATTTCGGCGCAATGATCCGGGAATGTACGTCGCTCCGCTATACCGCGTCGCGCATCCGCCGTATCATTTTTGCGGCGCTGCTCGGAATCTCGCGGGAACTGCCGGGAATGCCGGCGCCGTATATCCGCGTGCTTGGTATGAACCGCGGCTGCGGCCTGCTCATGGACGCGCTCACAGAACGGGCGCGCGTCCCGGTGATCACTTCAAAGGCGAAGTTTCTGAAGTCAGCCGCGGATTCGCCGGAGAATGCGGCGGCAAAGTTGTTTCTGGAAGTGGAAAACCGGGCGGCCGACGTGTATGCGCTGGGATTTCCCGCGCAGGATCAGCAAGTCGGTTATTCCGAGCTGACGCATCCTCTGATTTACGTATGATTTGTTAATCTGTCTTTTTCATGCCGAAAGCAACTCTGAGCAGGCCGCTGATGATTTTCGGGGGCTTTATCACAACAATCTTCATTGTCACACCTCAAATTCCGCAACAACGTTTACTGTATTATATTCCGCAGCGCAGAGAAAGGTTAACGGGCAGCGCCGGTCTTTCCGATTTCGCCGCCGGAGGCGGGCGGACGGTTCCGCTCCAGAATTTTCTCGTCGATGCGGCGCACCACGCCGTGGGTGTAAGCGGTAAAATATTTCAGCCAGAATCCATAGGCGGCAGGGTTGAAACTTTCGAAGTCTACGCCCAGACGGCTGTAGCCTTCCGCTTTCAAGGCTGCGATTGCCGTGTTCAATAAATTCTGGAAGACGCCCCGGCCGCGGTGTTCCGGCAGACAAAACGCGCCGCAGATGTTTTTCATCGCGTTGTCGTCACAGGCGAAATTTTCACCGCGATCCGTAATTTCGAGATAGGCGACGATATTTCCGTCCTTCTGCGCGTAAAAGTACCGCGCGTTCCGCCGGCGGTGCGTTTCTTCCAGTTCCGTTTCGCCGGATAACGGGTACGCCATAAAGGCGGGACTCTCCCCGAGATGGGCGATCATCCGATTTTTTAACGGCAGCAATTCCGTTTTTCGCGCGGCTTCCAGCTCTGCGTAGAGATATCCTTGGCAGCGATGGCAGGAAACCGGCTCCATCGGACGGATCGCGTCCATACAGCGCAGGCCGAATCCGTATGTGTAGAACGCGTTTCTTGCCTGCGTGTCATGCGCGTAAATTCCGATGGAATGGCTCGTCGCGCCGGCCTCTACCAATTTCCGGGCGGCCATCTGGTACATCCGCCTGTAAATTTCCGTTCTTCCGTCCGGGACCGTCCCGTGCGCGTGCACAGGAGAAAAAGATCCCCTTGCATACGTTGTAAACGCGTGATTCCACGGCGTGTAAAAGCAAAGAAATCCCACCATTTTTCCGCGCTCAAACGCTGCTGCGCCGAAACCTGCGTCGGCAAATTGCGCGAGGTCGGGTACCGAATCCACGGCCGGCAGCGCCGCAACCGCCGCGCGTTCTTCCTGTTAATTTTGAAGCGCCAG
>CABQCN010000334.1 GCA_902462635.1 uncultured Oscillospiraceae bacterium | reverse complement strand
ACCGGTTCCCGGAGGACCTACCAAAAGCGCGCCTTTCGGCAGCTTGGCGCCGATCGCGGTGTATTTCCCCGGGTTGTTCAGAAAATCGATGATTTCCACGAGATTCTGCTTTGCCTCATCCTGTCCGGCAACATCCGCAAACGTTTTCCCCGTGGTTTTTTCCGCGTAAATTTTACTTGTGTTTTTCCCGAACGACATGACGCCGCCGCCCATGCGTTTGCTCATCGAACGCATCAGAATCACAAATAAAACGACCATGATCACGGTCGGCAGCACGTATGCGACGATGACCTCCAGCCAGATATTGGAGCTTACGATCGGGGAATCGTATTTGATCCCTTTCTCGTCGAGCAGTTCCAAAAGCGCGGTGCTTTCGTGATATTCGTTATTGATATTCCCCGTGACGTAATAAACGTTGGAAGTCTCGAAATCTTTCGGCTTCAGGGTATACTGTTTCGGATTGACTTCGACTTGCTGCGCTTCGTCGTTCTCGATCTTCTGCACGAATTCGCTGAATGAAATTTCTTTATAATCCGGCTCCATTAATTTCGGAAGCATCGTGTAGCTGATAATGAGTACGATGACCAGAAGAATAATATAGTATGCAAAAATCGGTATCTTTTTCTTCGTTTTCGGCGTATCGTTCACTTGTAAAATCCCTCCTAAATTGGGTTCTGTATATTATAGCAAACAATTGTATTTTCCGCAATTTATGTTAAAATATCAGAGAAATATAAAAATAACGGCCGGAAGTGGACTGAATGATGAAACCCGAAAACCTGAAAGTAAATCTGCGCGCGGAAAATACGGCGGTTCCCTGCCGCGACCCATTGTTTTCCTGGGCGCTTGTTTCCGATCTGCCGCTGATCCGGCAGGCGGAATACCGGATCGTGGTCCGGCCGGCGGCGGAAGCAAACTGCGCGGCGGATACCGGTTTCCTGAAAAGCAGCCGATCCGCGGGCGTCGGGATCGGCTGCTGGGAGAAACGTTTGCTGCCGGACACGTTGTATTTCTGGAACGTGATCCTGCGTGATCCGCTGGGAGAGGAAAGCGCCTCCGACGCGGCCGCGTTTATCACGGAGTCCGCGTTTATGAAAGCGCCCGCGGGAATCTGGCATCCGGCCCGGCCCGATTTCTGTCTTTTACGCGCGCCGTTTCGGGTTCCCGATCTCCCGGACCGCAAAATCTATAAAATTCTGGCAAATGTCACGGCGTGTTCTCCGGAGCCTTCCCGGCAATATGTCTACAATTTATATGTCAACGGGAAATTCGCGTCCCTCGGACCGGCGCGTTATGGAAAAGATGCGCGGGACCGTACGATCGTATACTATAATGCCATCGATATCACCGGTTTTACGGAAGCAGGGGAGAATCTCGTTTCTGCGGTGAACGATACGCGCGCGGAGAAAGCTTTTTTCTGCGAAATCCGCGCGTATTATGAAGACGGAACATCCGTATCCCTTTTGAATACGGCGCAGCCGCAGTATTGGCAGGCCGCCGATGCGGAGGCGGTATTCCGGCCGTCGGCTTCGATCGGCACCGGGTATTATTATGCGCCGGCCGAGAATCTCGATGCGG
Source organism: uncultured Oscillospiraceae bacterium (assembly GCA_902462635.1). GTDB lineage: Bacteria > Bacillota > Clostridia > UBA1212 > UBA1255 > Egerieisoma. The sequence continues at coordinate 884 of CABQCN010000334.1, read as the reverse complement.
AGGCGGTCTCGGCTCTTTGCTGGGAACCTGCGGCGCCTGCCTGCCTGCCGGAAGGGTATCTCGTGCAGCCGTATCCCGCGGAATCCGTGAAGCGATATGAAATTCCGGCGCGGGAAATCCGCGCGGCAGATGGCGGAACCGGTATGCTTCTCGATTTCGGCAAAGAATTTATCGGCGGCGTCGGATTGGAAATTGATGCGCCGGAAGCCGCGGAAATTACCGTCCGCTGCGGAGAAGAGCTGGAAAACGGCGCCGTAAAATATCAGATGCGCACCGGCAACTGCTATGCGGAAACGTGGCGGCTGCGAAAAGGCAAGAACAGATTGGAAAACAGCGGCATGAAAACGATCCGTTACGTGGAATTCGGCGGCCTGCCCGCGGCGCCGCTCCGCGTCTGGGGAACTGCAATCCGCCAGGAATTCGACGAAACGGCGTCTCGCTTTGAAAGCAGCAGCCCGTTTTTGAACCGATTATACGATTTTATGAAAGATACCATAAAAGCAACGAATCAAGATTTGTTTGTGGATTCCCAGTCGCGCGAACGCGGCGCATATGAGGGCGACGTATTGATCAATATGCTTTCCGCCTATGCCTTCGAAGCGCGTTACGCGCTTGCGCGTTTCTCCGTACGTTATCTGAACACGCACCGCACCTGGCCGGCGGAATACGCCCTCGTTTCTATATTGGCGGCGTGGGAAGACTACCTTTATACGGGGGATGCGTCTCTGCTCCGCAGCGATTACGCGATCCTGCAGGGGAAACTTTTCGCAGAAGAATTTGCCGATTTCGGCGGATTATACGGGCGCGGTATTTTACAGGAAGGGAATACGAACGCGGTGCTTGTGGACTGGCCGCACACGGAACGCGATGGCTATGCGTACGAT
>CABQCN010000333.1 GCA_902462635.1 uncultured Oscillospiraceae bacterium | reverse complement strand
GATACCTGCGCGCGACCCGCATCTGGTGCAGTCCCACATCCGTCACGATATATGCTTCCTCCCCAAATACGGCGTGAATCGTATCCAGCAGCGGATCCGCCTCCTCCTGAATTTCGGAAAAATACCATTTATCATGCGGCGCGGCTTTTTGATAAAAACTTTCTACAACCGCTTTTGCATCGCCGACGATATAACAATCCGGATCCAGGATCTTTTTGATTTCCGCGCGGTCCGCGTCGATATGTATGATTTTGCAGCGGGAAGAATGAACTTTTGTTTCCACCGCAAGACGGTTGCTGAAGCGTGTTCCGACCGCAATCAGCAAATCGCATTGCTTCAGGGCGTTATTAGCGGAAAGATTTCCATATACGCCTGGATTTCCGATATAGAATTCATTCGAATAAGGAATTTCCCCCATTGCCATCAAAGAACAGCAAACCGGCGCCTGCAGTTTTTGCGACAATTTTACGACGGCTTCCGCCGCACCGGAATTTCTGATCCCTCCGCCGGCAAGAATCAAAGGGCGCTGTGACCGATCCATCAGCGAAACGGCATCGCACAGAATCTCCGGATCGATTTCCGGCAATTCTTTTTGCAGCCGGCGAAACGAATACGCCGATTCCCGCGTTTCCTGTTCCGCCGGGATCTCCGCTTCCAGAATATCGCGCGGGATATCGATCAATACGGGTCCTTTCCTTCCGCTCTCGGCAATCCGGAAGGCCGCGCGCACGCACGGCGCCAGCTCTTCCGGACTTTTCACCATAAAATTGTGTTTGGTTACGGACATTGTAATACCCGTAATATCTACTTCCTGAAAACTATCCGTTCCGATCAGCGAAAGCGGAACGTTTCCCGTCACGAATACGACCGGAACGGAATCCATATAGGCATTGGCAATTCCGGTCACCAGGTTCGTCGCTCCCGGACCGGACGTTGCGATACAGACGCCGGTTCTGCCGGACGCACGCGCATAACCGTCCGCGGCATGCGCGGCGCCTTGTTCATGCGCGGTACGGATATGGCGTATGCCCCCGCGTTCTTTATAAAGCGCGTCATAGATAGACAGCACGGTTCCGCCCGGATATCCGAATACGACTTCCGTTCCCTGTTCTTTCAATAATTTAATGAATAAAGCTGCTCCATTCATAGGATTCGGACTCCTTTAATACTTCCCCCAGTTTCTCCCCGATAATACGGATCGTAAACTGGTCGCCATCGGTAGGCGCATCCGGGAAATCGCTCAACAGGACTGTATTCTCGTCGATCGGCTCCAATTTATATACCATTTTATTGTTCACGCAAAGATATGTGTCCTGGCTGAAGCCGGTGCCTTTGATCACGTAGGAATTTTCGGAATCTTCCGATGCTTCGATCCCCGTCACCGTGAGCGGAACGATTCCGATTTGGTAATAATCATTGTTAAAATCGACGTCATTCTTTTCGTCATACATTTTATAATATTGTATGGAAGAAAACTCCTGTGCAAATTCCTTTAAATTCGGATATACCGTGTGGAATTTATTCATATAGGAACCGTCTATTTTCAGTTCTCTGCACATCATCGTAGAAAGCCGGAACAATTCGATATCAGGGGCATAGTTCGGCGTATCCTCGCTTTTTTCTTCTTTCTCCGCTTTGGGAATCCCCATATTATTCCAGGTAAAATACGGTGTGGCATATTTTTGTTCGTTAGAAAGCTCTTCGCTGCTTTCTCCGAATAAAGAAGGCAAATGATCCCCGTAGAATATGACGTACGTCGCCTCTTCGCGTTCGGAAAGCATCGCGATCAGCTCCCGTACCATCTCGTCGACTTCCTGCAGCTGCTGGATATAATAGGCCATTGCGCCTTCCGTACTTTTGTTACCGATCCCTCCGATCTTCATCGGGTATTCCTCTTCCGGGATGGCATTGTATCCGCCGTGCATCTGTACCGTAACGCCGAATATGAAGTTCTTTCCATCGCCGTTACGCTCCAGCGCCCGTTCGATTTGATTTATGAAAACAGAATCGTTTCCCCAGATCTTTGAAGGGACTTTTACGATGTCCGCCATGTTTTCGTATGGAATATAATAATCGAATCCAAGCTCTTTATAAACTTCATGCCTTTGGAAAAATTCTCCCTGATAGTTATGGATCGCCGTCGTTTCATATCCCGCGCCATGAAAATAGCGCGCCAGGCTGTCCATGGAATTTTCATAGACATACTGTACGTAAGGATTATATCCCAGCGGCAAATTCTCGATGCTCAGTCCCGTCAGGAATTCGAATTCGCTTTTCACGGTCAGGCCGCCGAACACCGGAACTTTCACGTATCCCGACGTATACTCATTGATCAGAGAACGCATAAACGGCATCGGATCTTCTTCCAGTACGATTCCTGGGAAATCATAGGGATCTCCAAAGGATTCAAGCTGGATCACGATCACGTTCTGCACATTGGATTCGTCTTCGTAAGGGGTATACTTTTCCGCAACGTTCTGATTGATCG
>CABQCN010000332.1 GCA_902462635.1 uncultured Oscillospiraceae bacterium | reverse complement strand
ATGTCGTTCCTGCGAGCGCGCAGCTGCCGAGCGGCGATACATTCATCCGCCGGAGCGCATCCCGCAGCCGTCCGATATCCCGCATCAGCATCATGGCGTACGCCATCAGGTGATGCCCGAACGTGATCGGCTGCGCCCGCTGCAGGTGCGTATATCCCGGTAAAATGGCGTCTTTGTGCTTCTGTGCCTGTTCTGTTACCGCTGCAATCGTATCTTTTAACAAGGCGATAATGGTATGCGTTTCGTCGCGGAGGTACATGCGGAGATCCAGCGCCACTTGGTCGTTCCTGCTCCGGGCCGTATGGAGGCGCTTGCCGGTATCCCCGATCCGTTTCGTAAGCTCGGCTTCCACGAACATGTGGATATCTTCGCAGGATCGGTCGATCTGCAAAGCTCCGGCTTCAAGGTCCTCCAAAATGCCCTGAAGGGCGCCGATAATCGTGTCGGCGTCCTCCGGGGAAATGATTTTTTGTGCGCCGAGCATCGCGGCATGCGCCATCGAACCCGTGATATCCTGCCGGTACATTTTACAATCGAATGATATGGAAGAATTGAAATCGTCCGCCGTTTCGTCAAGCGCTTTAGAAAAGCGACCTTCCCACAGTTTGCCCATAAAATCTCCTTATTTCTCTTGTTTTTTCTGTTCCATCATTGCTTTTACCTTGATCGGCAGCCCAAAGAGGTTGATGAAGCCTTCCGCGTCCGACTGGTCGTAAACATGATCTTCGTCGAAGGTTGCGATTTCCTCGCTGTAAAGCGTGTACGGAGACGTAACGCCTGCATTGATCATATTCCCTTTATACAATTTCAGCGTTACGCTGCCGGTTACGGTTTCCTGCGTTTTATCCACAAAAGCGGATAACGCCTCGCGAAGCGGCGTGAACCACTGTCCGAAATAAACGAGTTCCGCGAAGCGGGATGCGACGAGTTCTTTGTAATGCTGCGTGTCCCTGTCGAGGCAGATCGTTTCCAATACTTGATGCGCCCTGTACAGGATTGCGCCGCCGGGCGTTTCATAGACCCCTCTGGACTTCATGCCGACCAGTCTGTTTTCCACGAGGTCGGCCAGACCGATACCGTTGGCGCCGCCAAGTTCGTTCAGGGTTTCTACAATTTCCACCGCGCCCATTTGTTTTCCGTTGATTGCCGTTGCAACGCCTTTTTCAAAATCGATCGTTACATACGTCGGCTTGTCGGGGGCTTGTTCAGGCGATACGCACATTTCAAGGAAGCCTTCTTTATTATAAAGCGGTTCATTGGCCGGATCCTCAAGGTCCATTCCTTCATGGGAAAGATGCCACAAATTTTTATCTTTGGAATAATTTGTTTCCCGATTGATTTTAAGAGGAATCTTGTGCGCTTCCGCATATTCGATTTCTTCTTCTCTGGATTTGATCTCCCATTCTCTCCAGGGGGCGATAATCTGCATCTCCGGCGCCAGCGCTTTAATGGTGAGTTCGAACCGGACCTGATCGTTGCCTTTTCCCGTGCAGCCATGGCAGATGGCGTCCGCGCCTTCCGCTTTGGCGATTTCCACGATTCTCTTTGCGATCACAGGTCTTGCGAACGAGGTTCCGAGGAGGTAATCGCCCTCATATTTCGCGCCGGCCTTGACAGTCGGGAAAATATAATCTTCCACGAATTCCTTTTTGAGATCTTCTATATATAATTTCGAAGCGCCCGTCTGAATCGCTTTTTCTTCCAGGCCATCGAGTTCCGTCCCTTGTCCCACGTCCGCGGAAACGGCAACGACTTCGCAATTGTTATAATTTTCTTTGAGCCACGGGATGATGATGGATGTATCCAGTCCGCCCGAGTATGCGAGAACTACTTTTTTGATTTCTTTTTTGTTCATTTTGATTACCTCCGTAAAATTTATTCAAATTTCTGTATATTTATACATCTTTATGCATTCGTTGTCAAGCAATAAAATGAAAATTTATTTTCATGTCATATTTTACCACAATTCAAAAAAAAATCACCCGCCTATATAAAAACACGGCGGGTGATACGTTCCGGTATCGTAAATCAATATTTGCGCTTTCTTGCAGCTTCAGACTTTTTCTTTCTTCTAACGCTGGGCTTCTCGTAATGCTCTCTTTTGCGAACCTCTGCAAGTACGCCTGATTTGGCGCAAGATCTTTTCCATCTCTTCAGCGCGCTGTCCAATGATTCGTTTTCTTTAATTCTTACTTCTGACATCTAAATCCCCTCCCTCCAACGGTAGCAGTTGATGGAATACCAATATGTCTCATGTTATTACCAAAACCACATCTCACTATAGACTCACTGACCTGCCGGGCGGTACTACCATCCGTTTTTCCCGTATCAGTTGATTGATTATACATCCAACGATACAATCATGTCAATATGCAGCCGTAAGGAAATTTTTTACGCAGCGTTCTCTCGCGTTCGTCGAAATTCGACGGACAGGGGCGGGGCTTGCGTGGTATCATAGCGGCAAACCGAATTGTTAGGGGAGGTGTTTG
>CABQCN010000331.1 GCA_902462635.1 uncultured Oscillospiraceae bacterium | reverse complement strand
CATTCTGCAAGCGTGTCCGCAACCGCCCGCGGCAGCGCCGCAAATTCTTTCAAAAGCTGCGTGTCGCCGCTCCAATACGCGCACAGCAGCAAAAGCAGCCCCATTTGCGCGGTAAACGTCTTGGTAGCGGCGACGGAAATTTCCCTGCCCGCGCCGCAGTATAAATGATAATCGGCCCTTTTCGCCATCGGACTCTCCGGTTCGTTCGTAACCGCCACGGTAAGCGCGCCATGCTTCTTCGCGTCTTCCAGCACAGCCAGCGCATCTGCAGCTTCCCCGGACTGGGAAACGCCGATCACCACGTCATTCTCCGTCAGGAGGCTGCCGCCGTAAACCGTAACGCACGAGGGCATCGCCTGCGCGCTGACGATCCCGCACTTGATCGCGAGCAGATACTGCCCGTAGATACAGGCATGGTACGAGGTCCCCCGCGCCGCAAAAACGGCGCGTTTTATATTTTTGGCTTTTAATTCTCCGGCCAGCACGCGCAGGGTATCTTTATTTTCCCGTTCCAGCTTCGCGAGCACTTCCGGCTGTTCTTTTATTTCCGACAGCATTTTTGTCATGTAAAACGCCTCCTTCAATTTCATCGGTTCCATTCGTATTGTACCATCTTTTTTATGTTTGGCTTTATACAGGAAGCTGTTCTTTTTGCACTTTCGGTCTTGCCCGCTTCACACAAAACTTGTATAATATTTTACGCAGGGAGGCCCCCATATTATGACTGAATATATCGCGACCAAATTAAAACAGAATGTAATCGTCGAAAATATCATTACGGTGCATTATTTTGAATATACGAAAAATTTTGCGTTTTCAGGCGAAGCGCATGATTTCTGGGAAATCGTGTTCGCCGACAAGGGAGAATTGTACATCACCGCCGGCAGCGGCGAGCACTTGCTCCGGCAGGGACAAATGTATATCCACCGTCCCATGGAGTTTCACAATATCCGCTGCGATGGAAAAACGGCTTCCAATTCCGTTATCGTGACGTTTTCCTGCGCGGCGCCGGAATTGTTCGCGATCGCGGGCAGCGTGATCCGCTGCGGCGACGATACGCGCGACCTGCTTGCCGCCATTATTGCGGAAGCAAAGAAATCTTTCTGCGGCCCGCTGGGCGATCCCTATACGCCGTGTCTGGCCCGGCGCCGCGATGCGGCGTTCGGCAGCGAACAGCTCATTCAAATTTATCTGGAGCTTTTATTGATCCTTCTGATCCGCGGCAGGGAGGCTGCCGGCAAAATTACGAATTTGCCGAAAGCGCGCGGCGACGATACGCGCGTGAACGAAATCTGCGCCTATCTGGAACGCAGCTGTGAGAAAGATATTTCTTTCAGCGATATTTGTACGAAATTTTCCCTGAGCGCTTCCGTGGTGAAGAAGCTTTTCGCCGAAAAGCTCGGCTGCGGCGCTATGGAGTTCTTCTCCAACTGTAAAATCGAGCGCGCAAAACAGCTGATCCGCGAGGACAGCCGCAACATCACGGAAATCGCGGAGGCGCTGTCCTATTCCTCCGTCTATTATTTCTCCCGCGCTTTTAAAAAGTCGACCGGTATGACGCCGACGGAATACGCCGCTTCGGTCAAGGCAATGTATGAGGAGCATAGCGTCCCCATTCCCGCGGAGGAGGAACTTTAAATACCAGCATTTTCCCCGTAATGGGGTGGATCAGTTCCGTTTTGTACGCGTGCAGGAGCTGATGCGGCGCTTTGCCGCCGGTTTCTTCGGTTCCGTACAGCGAATCCCCGAGGATCGGGAAACCTGCGTAGCTGCAATGCAGGCGGATCTGATGGGTCCGCCCCGTTTCCAAAAGAAACTCGGCGACGGCATGGTCCTCCCTGACCGCAACCGTTCTGTAGCGGGTTACGGCGCGCGCCCCTTCCGCGTCGATTTTGCGCTTGATAATGCTGTCGCGGTCGCGCAGAATGGGGGCGTCGATTACGCCCGCTTCCGGAATGGGAGTCCGGCAGACGGCCGCCAGGTAATACTTTTTCAGTTTTCCCGTTTCGCTTTGCCGCCGGAGCGCTTCCTGCACGTAGCCGTTGCGCGCGGCAATGACGATCCCCGTTGTGTCTTTATCCAGGCGTCCCGCCAAGTGAATGTCCGTGTAAATACCTTTTTGCTGCCAGTGCCAAAGCAGATAGTTCGCAAGCGTGCCGCTCTGATGGCGGCAGGTGGGATGCATGACCGTATCCGCCGGTTTATTGACGGCAAGAAACGCGTCGTCCTCATACAGAATCTCCAGACCGTACGGCTCCGGCACGATTTCCGGTACGGCGCTCCGGCAGTTGAGCAGCGCCGTGACCTGCTGCCCCGGCCGGACGCGCGCAGTGCCGCGCACCGGTATTCCGTCGAGTAAAATACCATCGTTATATTTTAATACTTTGACCATGCCGGCAGCGAGCTTCAGCCGCTCGCGCAGGAGGTATTGCACCTCCCTGCCCGCGTCCTGCGGCCTGATCTCGTATGTCAGCCGGTCCGTATCCGTTTCCGTCCTCATTCCTGCCCCGCCTCCGGCGCGGCGCCGGGCC
>CABQCN010000330.1 GCA_902462635.1 uncultured Oscillospiraceae bacterium | reverse complement strand
ACTGCGAAGTCCGTGCCGAATTCATCCGGCAAAGGCGTGTTCACGATCACGATGTCAAACGAATTCTGTACCAATATTCTTTTTGCCTCTCCCGCGCTGTCTGCCGCCGCTACCGGATAGAATTCAGATTTCGGGAGGAGTTCTTTCACGAACTCCGTTCCCTTCTCCGTTCCCGAAACGATCAGCACGCCAAGCGGTCCCGTATCCACAGCCATTCCGATTCCCGCCTTTTGTCTGCTCAGCGTGCCTGATATGCTTCCAGGATTGCTTCCGGTAAAATCGTTCTGATAAAATCACTGTTTCCCGCGATTTGCACTGCTTCCCGGTAAGAAGCGGGAAGCCTGTCGAATTCCGCCAGTTCCTCCGGCGATAAATGATACATATTTTTCTCCACGGGATCCGGCAGTTCCAGTTCCTTCTCGATACCGTCCAGTCCTGCGTAAATCAAAAGCGCGTACGCCAGATACGGATTCATTTCCGGGTCTGGGGAACGGAGTTCGAAGCGCTGGTATTCCCCGGTAGCCGCGGGAATACGGATCAGCTCCGAACGGTTTCCGTAAGACCAGCTGATATATTTCGGCGCTTTCTTCTCTCCCAGCCGCCGGTACGATTCTTCCGTCGGATTCAGGAAAGCCGTGATTTCTTTAATATGGGAAAGCACCCCTGCCATAAAGCAGTCGGATTCGTTTTTTCCGAAATCACTGTTGATGGACATATTGATGTGGCAGCCGTTTCCGCTTTGCAGCGGGAACGGTTTCGGGGTAAAACACGCAAACAGGCCGTTTCGCATCGCGATCGTGCGCACCACCCATTTAAACGTTACGGCATTGTCGGCCGCGGCTAACGCGTCGCTGTATTTGAAATCGATCTCATTCTGTCCGGGACCTTCTTCATGATGGGAGGTCTCCGGAGAAATCCCCATTTCCTCCAGCGTCAGACAGATTTCCCGGCGCACATTCTCGCCCCGGTCCTCCGGCCCGACGTCCATGTATCCCGCGTTGTCGAACGGAATGCCGGTTGATTCGCCCGTTTCGTCCGTTTTCAGCAGGTAAAATTCGACTTCGGCGCCGAACCTGCATAAAATATTTTTTTCTTTCGCCTTCCGAACGGCTTTTTTCAGAATATACCGGCAGTCTTTCTCAAACGGCGTGCCGTCGGGACAGCGGATGTCGCAGAACAGCCGCACGACCCTTCCGTGCGCCGGCCGCCACGGCAGCACGGATAATGTAGAAGCATCCGGAAACAGCAGAAGGTCTGATTTGTCTTCTCCCGCAAACCCTCTTACGGCGGAAGCGTCGAACGAAATGCCGCTGCGGAATGCCCTGGGCAGTTCCGTCGGCATGATCGATATGTTTTTCTGGCGCCCGAACATATCGGTAAAGGCTAGGCGGATGAATTTGACATCCTCCTGCTCGATATAATCCATAACGTCCCTTTCCGTATAAAGCATTTCCATGCCGCCTTTCCTTAACATTTTATCCGCTTAATTCTGAATATACAGCTGTTTATAAGGATTCTGTGTATTCGGTGTCAATACGTAGAATTTTTTGCCGGCTTCGGCGTCCGTCTGCGGTATTTTACCGAAATAGGAAGCGTATTGCTCCAGGTACGGCCGGATTTCCGCCAGGTCTTCCGCGGAAGCCTCCCGCACGTTTACCTGCCGCGGAAATTTCTGCGTGAGCTTTTCGCAGCGCAAAAAGATTTTCCCGCCGTGCATCCCGGTACCGCAGAAATTGCCGGCCACGTCGTCCGCGCATCCGATACCGAGCACGATAATCAGTCCGCCTGCTTGATATTCCCCGAGAAAGCTGCCGCATTTTCCGCCGATCACAAGCACCGGAAGTTTATCGGCGTACGCCTTCATATGGATCCCCGCCCGGTATCCGGCGTCGCCTTTCACGTAAATCGCGCCGCCGCGCATGGCGTAGCCCGCCGCATCGCCGGTACTGCCGTGGATCACGATCGTGCCTGCGTTCATAGTGTCTCCGGTGGCATCCTGCGCGTTACCGTTTACCACGATATCCGCGCCATCGAGATACGCGCCGAGCGCGTTGCCCGGAATTCCGTGCAGCGTAATCGTCTTGCTGCTCTGCCCGCTGCCAATGAAGCGCTGTCCAAGGCAGTTTTCCACCGTTACCGCCTCGCCGCCTGCGGCGATATCCCGGTTCAGCGCGCGGTAATCGAATCCGTATTGTTTCGCATCCAATGTCATGACTGCAGCCCTCCCAGTTTCTGAGATCTGTACTTCTGCGAAAACGCCATCAGACCCGGTTTTTCGCAGATCAGCTCGAAATCGATGGTATCCAGAGGGATTTTCTCCCGAATCAGGGACGTGTAAATTCCCGCCTTCTCTACATTGCCGAGCAGGATGTACCCCTTCAGAAGATTGTCCTTATGATACAATATTTTATAATTTTTGTCATCTTCCTTTTCATAGGTTTCTCCGAGATACGTGCCCGCCGTCAGGAGATGCAGCCCGAAGAATCCAATGGCATTCATCGGAATTGCCTGACCGAATGCGAGGCAGCCGCCTGC
>CABQCN010000329.1 GCA_902462635.1 uncultured Oscillospiraceae bacterium | reverse complement strand
AAATTGGCGTTTGCTTCACAATCATTGATCGAAACTGTGATTACGTTTTTCTGTTGCGGATCGCTTGCAGGATCCTCATAAAGCTGTGTTCCAAGCGCGTCGATTTCAACCGTAATGTCTTTTATCGAAATATTTAATACAGGCGTTCCGATCCGCGGCGTTCCCAGTACGACAAATCCTTTTTCATCCTTTACGATATCGCTTTCGGTAAATACGCGGTCCGTACTGAAATAAGTATCTTTATCCTTGGTGGAATCTACGCGGACTGTCTTAACATAACTGAGCATTTTTCCTTTTGTAGGCGCATCGTCGTAAGCTTCGCTGCTCTCGGCCCGTCTCAGCTTCATAGAGGTCTGCGATTCATCCGCAAGGAAAGCATCATATTCTTCCTGGGTGATCATATACTGATACCCTTTATTCTTGATATTGATGATTTTGCCGTTCTCATCAAAACGGTCCGCAAACGGCACCCATTCCATTTCTTCGGATTCCACTACGAGGGTAACAGGCGTTTTGCCTTTGACTTCGCCGGTTTTGCGGATCACGGGGACCGCTGTATAAAGCTCGATTCTGTCGTTACTCGCCGTTCTCCAAATCGAATCGGCCGTATCGATCAGATAACCGTTCACATCGATCTTGAGCTGATTCCCGTTGCTGTCTTTCTCGTTTGCAAGCGCATATCCGTCGTCCGCATATTGTACGTTCGGATTCTGATGCTCATACGGCGCGTCGTCATAGGGCGCTGTGATTCCGAATAAATCGATTTTTCCCATGGTACGGAGGATAGAACTGTCGACGATATGTGTGATAAATGCATTTGCATAAGGAAACTTTGAATAATGCAAGCCGTTTTTGACCGTACCGTCCGTAGTGCTGAGCTGGTAAAACGTTCCGCCGCTCTTTACGCCTGCGGGGATGACGAGCTTATCGGATTTCATGGCAATATCTTTCTTTCCAAGATACTTTCCCTCTTCCGTTTCCGCATCCGTGTTATAAAAATATTTCACGTCCTGCGTTACGGTTTTGCCCTTGTCATTTTTGACCTTGAAGTCTCGTAATAATTTATAAGAATTTCCTGATTATAATGTAGGGTAATAGAATAAAAATCAAGGCCCCCTATCTCCGAATCATCCGCCAGCACAGCCGGAACAGATGCAAATACCGACACAAGCATGAGGAGCGCGGTAATTGTAGCAAAAATCTTCTTTTTCATACATATCCTCCTTAACATATTTCCCGCACCAAAATACAGGTAAACTATCTGTGTACCGGTGCGCATATAACATGATAGAATTATATTAAAACATTTAATAAGAAATGTCAATAAAAAAAGTATTTAAAATTGCAAAAATTAACAACTTCCTATACAATATATGTGGTATGATTCTGTTGGCAAGGAGTCAGGCAAAGTCAATCCGATCGGCGCGATTCTTTCCGCCGCAATGACGCTGCGCGACTCCCTGCGGCAGGAACAATTCTGACAAATACAAATGAAATGGAGAAAGGGATAATCGATGAACTGTAATCATTCTACCAAATTGCGCCTGTCCTTATTGATCCTCACTCTGGTGTTCAGCCTGTCTTTTCTGGCTGCCTGTACGTCCGGCGGGGAACAGGACCCGACGAAAACAGGCAATTACACAATCGGCACACCGGGCAGGGACAATCCGACACCGGGACAGGATGCGCTTACTTACACGGACATCTCGGTTCTGAGCGCCGGAGATATCATGTATCATATGACGCAATTAAACTCCGCTTATAACGCTTCTGCAGGGACGTACGATTTCAGCGAAAATTTCAAATACGTTAAAAACATCATATCGTCCGCCGATTACGCCATCGCAAATTTTGAAACGACGCTTTCCAACCAGGAGAAATATACGGCCTTTCCGTCGTTTAATTCTCCGCTTTCCGTAATGGACAGCATCAAAGATGCGGGCTTCGACATGCTCCTGTTTGCCAACAATCATTGCTACGATTATAAAAAGCAGGGTTTTCTTGCCACGCTCGCGCATTTCCAGGAATATGGATTCGAGTATATCGGCGGCAAAACGGAAGCTTCCGCCAAATCCTACATGGTGAAAGACGTGAAAGGCGTCAAGCTGGGGCTTCTGAATTATACCGATACGATCACACAGCCAAACGGCCAATACAATACGATCAACGGAATTACCATTAATGACGGCTGTGAGGAACTCATGGATATTTATGTAAGAGGCCGGGAGGAAGCGCTGTATACCGAGGTCGCAGAGCGGATCAGCGACTTGAAGGCAAACGGCGCGGAACTGATCCTCCTGTATATTCACTGGGGCGACGAATATAAGCTGGAGCCGATCGGCGGGCAGAAGGAAGTCGCGCAAAAGCTCTGTGATCTTGGCGTCGACGTGATTATCGGCGGGCACCCGCATGTGATAGAGCCGATGGAAATCCTGACTTCACAAAACGACCCTTCCCATTCCACCGTTTGTTTTTACTCGCTCGGAAATTTTATTTCGAATCAAAACCGCCTTTCTTTCCAGGACCTGGAGCAATCGATCCGTCCGTATA
>CABQCN010000328.1 GCA_902462635.1 uncultured Oscillospiraceae bacterium | reverse complement strand
TCATTCAATACAAATCTGTTTGACATAATAAAACCCCTTTCTTGTCCGCAATGATTATCATTGTTGCCCGGCCTTTTTCGGGCCTTCCTATATTTTAGCACAATTCCGGTAAAATGTGAAATTCCTTTTCCTACATATACATATATTCCGATTTATAAATGAGCGGCCTCATAAAACATTTCTTCGGCCTGCCGCACGCAGTCGTCCAGTCTGTATTTCTGTGCCAATTTGCTGTATTCCAGCTCCATTGCTTTTTTTTCGTCCTCGTGTTCGATCCAGTAATCTATTTTTTTTGCAAGATCCTGGCTGTCTCCTGCGCGGAACAGGCTCCGTTCGTCAAGCGCGAACTGGGGCGTTGCGGATTTTCCGCTGTTGGAAATGACCGGGACGAGTCCGGCGGAAAACGCCTCCATACACGACATTGCTTCGATCTCCATGTCGGCGGCATGCACGTACAGGTCGCTGATTGCAATCAGGTCAAGCAGATCTTTTTTGCTGTAAAAATCGACGGTCATGTCGATCCTTTCTTTTTTCGCCAGGCGGAGCAGCTTCTCTTTGCGCGGTCCCTGTCCCGCGAGCATCAGCAGAATTCTGTCTTTGTATTTCGATTTCGCGACGGCCCGGATCAGGACGTCCTGCCTTTTCTCGATCGAAAGCCTCCCGATCATCAACACGATGTAACGGCTGCGGATTTCTTGCGGTTTGCTTTTCTTGCGGTATGTAAAATCGGGATCGATCCCGTTCGATATGACTTTCAGCTTATTTTGATATCCGTTTTTCTGTAATTCGTTGGCGATAAATTTACTGGGGCAGTGTACGTAATCGCAATATTGAAAAATATAATGGCGGAACCAGCGGTAGATCCCCTTATTGATGATCTGGAAGTGCCGCATATGGATGGACGCCGTGATATTTTCCGGTTGTACGTGAAATGCGCCAGTGAACGGTTTCCCTTTCCTCTGCGCAATTTTGATCGCATGGTGCGATAATGTAAACGGTACCAGGAGATGGATGATATCGGCCCACTCCACGGCTTCTTCCAGCTTCTTGTCGTCCGGCTTCGCAAATGTCATTCCCTGAGAGCTGACCAATTTGTCAAATATGGGAATATACTGCTTTTTCATGATATAGCTGAGATTGGCGGATATTTCGGTTCCTTCCGGTTTGTCCGTATTCCAGAATTCTACGGCTTTCCCCTCGGTGTCCGTGCTGATGACGCGCACCGTATGCCCATGCTGCGTCAGCGCTTTCGCGAACCGTCTGCCGGAAATCGTCATGCCGTTGTTTGCTGTGTAGAATTGATCGGAAACCAATAATATTTTCATACTTCGTCCTCCACCCGGCTATGATATCATATTCCGTACGATTTTGATATAAAAATTTATATACTTTTTTTGTCCGGATAACGCGCTTAAATTGCTGTTGCATCGGGAACGGTTTTATTGTATAATAACAACCGTTCTGAGCGCATGACGTGCTGGTGTGGCGAAATTGGCAGACGCACGTGACTCAAAATCACGCGGAGCGATCCGTGCCGGTTCGAGTCCGGCCACCAGCACCACGGAACAACGTCTTAAACAACTGGGTTTAGGACGTTTTTTTTGCCTTTTCTACCCGGAACGTAGTTTGGTACTGTTTCCGTCTGCTGAACCATAATAAAATACCAATTTTCAGAAGGCTTTTTACTTTCAATTGCTTAATCTGTCGTGTTTATGATATAATTTAGACAAGATACACTTGATAATCAGTTTACGGATTGCTGATTTTATATCACATTATATAAGTATATTGAAAACACTTATTTTTATAACGGGAAAGGGAGTATAATATGGCTGAGATAATCAAAGTATTCAAAGAGCACATCCCGGCAATGCGATTTATTGGGAAAAGATATGACGACATCGGGCATTGGGGGGAGTGGTTTGCAAATGGTTGGTTTGACCAACTTGAAAATGCTATGGGCGGTGTTGATAAAATCCTTAGTATTTGGGAAAATGGCGGTGCTTACGTTGGCCTCGAACGGCGAAAAGAGGCGGAACCGTTTGAATACTGGATTGGAATGTTTACCCCCGCAGACACGGCAGCGCCGGATGGTTTCTGCTGTATCGATTTTGAAGAAGGCAATTTAGGCACTTGCTGGATTTACGGGAAGGAAGATGCTGTCCACGATACGAGACGGTGTAAGGAAGCGCTCCGAAACGAGGGAATAGAAATCATACCTATGATTGACGGCGCCGTCTATTCTTTTGAAAATTGTCTGTGCCCACGTTTTACAACACCGGATGAAACGGGAAATATCATTCTTGATTATTGTTATTTTGTAAAGTGAGCGCGCGTCCCGTTGCGGAAGAATTGTGCGAACGGGATGCGTTGTTGAGCCGGTCGGAACACTTGTTGTATGTCGGGAGGAAAATACAATGAAAACACTTGAAACGGAACGTCTGATACTTCGCAAATTTACGCCGGATGATTTTGCTGCTGTCCACAGCTATGCAAGTGTTCCCGATAACATTGTTTACATGCTCTGGGGCCCAAACACGGCGGCGCAGACACA
>CABQCN010000327.1 GCA_902462635.1 uncultured Oscillospiraceae bacterium | reverse complement strand
TTGTTTTTTGCATCAATACGATTTCTTCATATTATAAGAGTAATATGAAGATGCTCGATGCGGATGTGAGCCGGGCGCTGTTTCGTTCGGACCGGCCGATTTACACAAAAATCAAAGATGAGCCGCCCACGCTGTATGTCAAGGGCTGCAGCGTTTCGAATTCCCTGATCGCGGATGGCTGCGTGATCCGCGGAAGCGTAGAAAATTCCGTGATCGGGCGGTACGTCGAAATCGAGAACGACGTCGTGATCCGCAACTGCATCATATTGCAGAATATCCGCATCCACAGGGGCGCGCGCCTTTCCAACGTGATCATCGATAAAAACGTGGATATCGACAGCGGCACGGAACTGAAGGGAAACGAAACGTTTCCTTTGGTAATCGAGAAAAAGAATTTGTTCAAATGACGGTATGAGGAGGAACGGAATATGAAAATTTTATTTGTATCGGCGGAAGTACAGCCGTTTATCAAAACGGGCGGACTTGCGGATGTTTCTTTCGCGCTTCCCAAGGCGCTGCGGGAGAAGGGCGAAGACGTGCGTATTCTTTTACCGAAGTACGGAGATATCGCGTTAAACTATACCTCCAAAACAAATAGAATCGCTTCTTTTGGGGTAAGCGTAGGTTGGAGAAACCAGTATTGCGGGCTGGAATATTTGAATTACGACGGGATTCCCGTTTATTTCATCGATAATGAATATTATTTCAAGCGGCCGGGCTGCTACGGTTATTTTGACGATGGCGAGCGGTTTGCTTTTTTCTGCCGCGCCGTTTTGGAATCCGTTCGATTCATGGATGATTTTTCGCCGGATATCCTCCATTGCAATGACTGGCAGACCGGAATGATCCCGGTTTTTTTGAAAGATCTGTATTTCGGGCGGCCGGAATTCTCCCATACACGTTCCGTATTTACGATACATAACCTGAAATATCAGGGCGTATTTTCTCCATCTATTCTGGAAGAACTCCTCGGCCTGACCCCGCAGTATTATTGCGAGGATAAATTGAAGTTCCATGACGGCGTTTCTTTCATGAAAGGCGGAATCGTATTTTCCGATCGCGTTTCTACAGTAAGCGAAACGTATGCGAAAGAAATTCAGACGCCGTATTACGGAGAAGGACTCGACGGGCTGCTGCGGCAGAATGCCCGCAAACTCTGCGGCATCACGAACGGGATCGATTATGAAAACAATAATCCGAAGACGGATAAAAATATCGCGGTCAATTATACCTCCCGCTCGATCGCAAGAAAAGCAGAAAACAAAGCGGACTTGCAGAGAACGGCGGGACTTCCCGAGAATCCGGACGTACCGGTGCTCTCGATGATCACGCGGCTCGTGCGGCAGAAAGGCATCGACCTTATTACGCGCGTCATGGAAGAAATTTTGAAAATGGATGTACAGTTCGTACTGCTCGGCAGCGGCGACCAGGATTATCAGGATTTTTTTGAATATTATGCGGCGTCTTATCCCGGGAAAATAGCTGCGTTTATAAAATTCGACGGCGTGCTGGCGTCAAAAATATACGCAGGTTCCGACCTGTTTCTGATGCCGTCTCTTTTCGAGCCGTGCGGCCTCAGCCAAATGATCGCAATGGCGTACGGGACGCTTCCTCTCGTACGGGAAACGGGCGGCCTGCGCGATACGGTTCTTCCGTATAACGAATTTACGGGAGAGGGAAACGGATTTTCTTTTACCAATTATAATGCGCACGATATGCTGCATGTGATCGGATATGCGGTATCGCAGTATAAAAACAAAGAAGCATGGCAAAGACTCATTAAGAACGCGATGAATGTGAAATACGACTGGAATACCCAATCGGAAAAATATTTGAAATTATATCGGGAAATTGCGGAGGAATGACAAGATCGATGAATTTGGATAAAGAAAAGTTTAAGCGCGATTATAAAAAGAAAATGATCTCAATGTACCGGGAATCGCTGGAAGAAGCCGGGAACACTTTAAAATATATGGCCCTCGGCTCTCTTCTGATGGATTATATGGCAAACGACTGGCATAACACCGACGTGAAATATGAAACGGAGAAACAGGTCTATTATTTTTCCATGGAATTTCTGATCGGGCGGCTCCTGGATGCGGCGCTGATCAATCTGGGGAGAAGAGGGACTCAGGGAACTTGGAACAGAACTATCCCTGCTGGAAGAAATCGAACCGGATGCAGGTCTTGGCAACGGCGGGCTGGGCCGTCTTGCCGCGTGCTTTATCGATTCCATGGCGTCGCTTGGCATCGCCGGGACGGGAATCGGAATCCGGTACCGGTACGGCCTGTTCGAGCAGCAGATACAAAACGGATATCAGATCGAAAGCCCGGATAACTGGCTTAAAATTGCGAATATCTGGGAAACGCGGCGCGACGACGAAGCCTGTATGGTCAAATTCGGGGGTACGGTAGAATCGTATTGGGGGGAAGATGGAAGACTTTCTGTCAACTTGAAAAATTATGAGCCCATTCTGGCGGTGCCGTACGATATGCCGGTGCCCGGATTCCGTAACGACACGGTAAATACGCTGCGCCTCTGGAGCGCGGAAACGGACGGTC
>CABQCN010000326.1 GCA_902462635.1 uncultured Oscillospiraceae bacterium | reverse complement strand
CCGGATTCAAAAAAAAGTTCTGCGTATCGGCGACGACTTTCTTAATTTCTGCAATTCCGGAAGAAACCGCGTTGATTTTTACAAAATTTACCTTTGTCACATTGGCGATAAGTCTTGCAAGCGACGTCTTCCCCGTTCCGGGCGGACCGAAGAAAATGACAGAGGAAAGCCTGTCCGCTTTAATCATGCGATAAAGCAATTTTCCCTCTGCCAATATATGTTCCTGTCCTTCATATTCTTCGAGACAGCTCGGGCTCATTCTGTAAGCCAGCGGCTCTTTCATGGTCTGAACCCCATTTCCGCTTTCTTATTCGTAAAGAGGAAAGCGTTTTACAAGGCTTGCAACGCCTGCGACCACTTTTTCTTTATTCGCTTCGAAATCTTTCAGCGTGAGATAAATCAACTCCGCAATTTCATCCATTGCAGGCTCGTCCATTCCGCGCGAAGTTACGGCCGCCGTGCCGAGACGGATGCCGCTCGTGATGAAAGGACTCTGCGGATCATACGGAATTCCGTTTTTATTACAGGTGATATTGACCTCATCAAGGTTATGCTGCGCTTCCTTACCGGTGATGTTCATATTCCGCAGATCCACGAGCATCAGGTGGTTGTCCGTGCCGCCGCTGACCAGGTTGATCCCGCGCTGCATCAAGCCGTTTGCCAACGCTGCCGCGTTCGCTACGATCTGCTTCTGATAGTTTTTGAATTCATCGGACAGCGCTTCCTGGAAGCTGACGGCTTTGGCGGCGATGACATGCATGAGCGGCCCGCCCTGAATCCCCGGAAATACCGCCTTGTCGATCTGCTTTGCATATTCGGCGCCGCAAAGAATCATGCCGCCGCGCGGTCCGCGCAGCGTTTTATGCGTCGTCGTCGTGGTAAAATGCGCATACGGCACGGGACTTGGATGGAGTCCGGCCGCTACGAGACCTGCAATATGCGCCATATCCACCATGAGATACGCGCCGGCTTCGTCCGCAATTTCCCGGAACTTTTTAAAATCGATCACACGCGGATAAGCGCTCGCGCCGGCGATAATCATTTTCGGTTTCTTTTCCAGCGCCAGACGCCTGACTTCCTCATAATCAATCAACATGTCGCGCTCGCTGACGTTATACGGAATGATATCGAACCATTTCCCCGACATATTGACCGGACTGCCGTGCGTCAAGTGACCGCCGTCGGCAAGGCTCATCCCCAATATTTTGTCGCCCGGCTTCAGCATTGCGAAGAAAACGGCCATATTTGCCTGCGCGCCCGAATGAGGCTGTACATTGGCATGCTGCGCGCCGAATAATTTTTTTGCGCGTTCTATTGCAAGAGTCTCTACAATATCAACGTATTCACAACCGCCGTAATAACGTTTCCCCGGATATCCTTCCGCGTATTTGTTGGTCAGCGGACTTCCCATCGCCTGCATCACCGCTTCGCTTACGAAATTCTCAGAAGCGATCAGTTCGATCTTGTTTTTTTGCCTGCCGAGTTCCAGTTCCATCGCATCCGCGACTTCCGGATCCGTCTTTCTTACGATATCGGTCATATACATTACATAATCCTCCAGAATATATATTTTTTTCAACCTCGATTATATAATAGTTTCATTGATTTTACAAGAATGGAATGATATAATTAAGCGAATTTTCAAGTCGGCAGGAGGAAATGCTTTGGCGGTTTTCGAATCCGGGGTTCTTCCTTATTATGCGGAAGATTTTCTGGTTTATCTCGAATCGATTCTCGGTAAATCCAAGAATACGGTAAATGAATATTACTACGACCTTTTGATGTTTTTTCGCTTTATGAAACGCAAGAACGGCGCCGCCGCGCCTGATGCGGCGCTTTCCGCGGTCGGCGTGTGCGATTTTTCCGCAGAAGATCTCGCGAAGATCCGGCTTTCCGACCTATATTCCTTTCTGAACTATATGAACAACGAAAGGAACGACCAGCCGGCTACCAGAGCCCGCAAGGTCGCCTGTCTGCGTTCCTTTTTCAAATATGCCTGGAGCAAGGAGCATCTCATTCCGGAAAATCCCGCCGCTGAACTCGAGTCTCCGAAGCTTACGAAAAAGCTTCCGAAATACCTGGAACTGGAAGAAAGCATCGCGCTGCTTGAAGCGGTCGACGGCGATCACAAAGAACGCGACTATTGTATGATCACGCTCTTTTTAAATTGCGGAATGCGTCTTTCCGAACTGGTGGGAATCAATCTCAGCGACATCAGGGAAGATACGCTCACCGTTCTCGGGAAAGGTTCGAAAGAACGTACGATCTATCTGAACGATGCCTGTCTGGACGCCATTAAGCGGTATCTTGCCGTGAGGCCGGCGTACGAAGAACCAAACGGCGCGAAGCCGCTTTTTCTGAGTAAGCGAAAGAAACGAATCAGCCCTAAAACCGTACAATACACGGTTAAAAAATACATCCGCGCCGCCGCACTCGATCCTGTGAAATATTCCACGCACAAGCTGCGCCACACCGCAGCTACGCTGATGTACACGATGGGGGACGTGGATATCCGTTCCCTGCAGGAAATTCTCGGGCATGAAAGCGTCGCAACCACCGAAATATACA
>CABQCN010000325.1 GCA_902462635.1 uncultured Oscillospiraceae bacterium | reverse complement strand
CTACAGAGGGATGCGTCCGGGGTATTTTTTCCTTATATATGCGATAAATTCGTCATATTCCGACTGGTTTTGCAGCACATGGAACGCCGCTTCTCCGGCAAGCTTCAGCAGCTGCGTATCTTCGTATAAATTGGCGATTCGGAAGGGCGGGAGGCCGTGCTGTTCGACGCCGAAAAAGTCTCCGGGTCCTCTGAGTTCCAGATCTTTTTCCGATAAAAGAAACCCGTCCGTAAATTTCTCCATGAGTTTCATCCGCTGCGTGACTTTTTCCGAAAAGAGCACGCAATAGGATTGGAAAACGCCGCGCCCAACCCTGCCCCGCAGCTGATGCAGCTGGGCGAGTCCGAACCGTTCCGCATTTTCGACCATCATCAGGGAAGCCGCCGGCACATCTACGCCGACTTCCACCACGGTCGTAGAAAACAATATTTTCACGCGGCCTTCTTTAAAATCGCGCATCACGGCATCCTTTTGCGCGGGCGGCATCTTGCCGTGGATCAACCCGCAGGGGATTTCGCGGAATACGCCTGCGGACAGCGCCGCATAGCGTTCCGTCGCCGAATGTACGCCGGGATCCTCTCCATCTTCCACCAGCGGGTATACCATATAGATTTGCTGTCCCTGCCGCGCCAGGCGGAGGATCCATTGATAAATTCTGTCGTGCATCGTATCTTCAAGCGCATACGTTTTGATCGGGATGCGCCCGTGCGGCAGCGTTTTCAGGATAGAAATATCCATATCCCCGTAAAGGATGAGCGCAAGGGTGCGCGGAATCGGCGTGGCGGTCATGACGAGAACATCCGGCGTATTTTCTTGTTCCGAAAGCATGGCGCGCTGCTTTACGCCAAAACGGTGCTGTTCATCCGTAATAGCCAGCCCGAGCCTATGGTATTTGACCGAAGGCTGGATCAGCGCGTGCGTCCCGATGATACATTGCGCCTCTCCGTTTTCCGCCGCGGCAAGCGCTTCCCGCTTTTCTTTCGCGGTAAGCGCGCCGGAGATCAGGAGCGTGCGGATTCCCAAAGGTTCGAGTAGTTTCCGGATCGTATCGAAATGCTGCTCCGCGAGAATTTCCGTCGGCGCCATATAAACCGCCTGATAGCCGGAGCGGATGGTTTTGACCATCGCAAGCACGGCCAGAATCGTTTTCCCGGATCCGACGTCGCCGAGTACCAGGCGGTTCATCGCCTGCGCCGCGTCCATGTCGCCGGAAATTTCTTTCCATACGGTCTGCTGTCCTTCCGTCAGCGAATAAGGGAGCGTGCGGATAAACGCGTCGATTTCCGCGTCTGCGTCCGGATTGCGGAAAGAAATTCCGTTCTGCACGCGTGCTTCCGCGTCTTTCAACAGCAGCAGCATCAGCTGCATTGTAAAAAGCTCTTCGAATTTGAATCGTTTGCGGCTTTCCTCCGCGGCCGCGGCCGATTGCGGAAAATGAACGTTCTTTAACGCATCCGCGCGCATCATGAGACGATATTTTTTCAGCAAGGCAACGGGGAGCGTTTCATATTCCGGCGGTGCGGTTTTCAGCGCCTCCGCCGTAATTTTCCGCAGAACGTGCTGCGTCAGTCCTTTCGTAAGCGGATAGACGGGCTGTATCGTGAAAAAGGTTTCGTCCCACCGCCCGGTATATTTTGTAAAAACGGGATTCGTCATATGGAAGCCGTATTGGTCACTGCTGATTTTTCCATAAAACGCATATAATTCCCCCGGACGGATCTTCGGAGGCGCATACTTTCCGTTAAAAACAGAGAGATTCATGTGGCCCGTTTCGTCATAGATCCGGATATTCGTGACGCTCAGGCGGCTATTCACCGTCCGCGTATCCGCACTTTTGACGTAAGCGCATACGGTTGCGCTTTCGCCGCCCCGGAGCGCCGCGATTTTGCGTACGGCGCTCCGGTCTTCATAGCTCTTCGGGTAAAGTGCGTAAAGATCCTCCAGCGTGAATACGCCGAGCTGCGCAAGCTGCGCGGCGCGCGCAGTTTTGACGCCCTTTAAAAATGTTACGGGAACCGGCAATTTTACCACCTCGCGTATATTATAAAGGATCTCCGCGCCGTTGACAAATATTTTACCCGGCTTTATACTGATTCGGAGAGAGGTGTTTCCAATGATCAGAGTCATATCCGGCACAGCCGGCGGTCTGAAATTACAGACTGTGGATTCCGATTCCACGCGTCCAACGCTCGACAGGGTGAAAGAAGCCGTATTCAGTATGGTGCAGGAAGAGATTTCCGGTTCCGTCGTATTGGATCTGTTTGCAGGGAACGGAGCGCTCGGCATCGAAGCGCTCAGCAGAGGCGCTGCAAAATGTTATTTTAACGATAAGAGCAGGCAGTGCTGCGAAGTCGTCAAGAAGAATCTGAACCATACGAAACTTACTTCCCTGGCGGAACTCACCTGCGCGGATTACATGGAAGCGCTTGCCAGATATAAAAAGTACCGTGTCCGCTTTGATTTGATTTTCAACGATCCCCCTTATAAAAAGGGGTTCGATACGGAAGCGCTCTCGCTGATCGACCGCTTCGGACTCGCTTCGCGCAATTGCGTCGCGGTATGCGAACACAGC
>CABQCN010000324.1 GCA_902462635.1 uncultured Oscillospiraceae bacterium | reverse complement strand
AAGCGAAGCTGAAATGCCCCCATCTGGTCATCGTACATCCCCGTTTTGAACTTTATATGAAATATTCCAAAGCGGCGCGCGATATTTATTACCGTTTTACCAACCAGATAGAATCCTTCGGAATCGACGAATGCTGGCTGGATGTGACGGGAAGCACGAAATTATTCGGAACCGGTATCGAAATTGCAAATAAAATCCGTGCCGCCGTTTCCGCAGAACTCGGCATCACGATTTCCGTGGGCGTGAGTTTTAACAAAGTATTCGCAAAGCTTGCTTCTGATTTGAAGAAGCCGGACGCCGTTACCTGCATCGAAAAGAAATTATTCAAAAAGATCGTATGGCCCCTCCCTGTTTCAGATCTTATGGGCGTAGGAAGGAGAACGGCAAAATCGCTGAACTCTTTATATATAAAAACGATTGGAGATCTCGCAAAAGAACCGCCTGAGCATCTCCAGAAAGTGCTGGGCAAATGTGGTTTGCAGCTTTGGAAGTGTGCGAACGGATTGGAGAACAGCCCCGTGACAGACTGTGACTTCTCTTCCCCCGTTAAAAGTATCGGCCACGGTATTACGACTCCATCCGATTTAAAGCATAATCAGGAAGTATGGCACGTCATATTTGCCCTCTCGGAAACAATAGGCAAGAAGCTCCGTTCCAACAGACTCGCCGCAAGCGGCATACAGGTCTCTGTCAGAGACAATGAATTCAAGACATACGAATTCCAGTGTATGCTGCCGGCACCCACCCAAAGCTCACTCGCTGTTTCGCGGCAGGCTTTTTGCCTTTTTTCCAAAAGATACGCATGGACGCATGACATTCGCTCTGTCAGTGTCCGTGCGATCAATCTCGTACCTTACGGTACGCCTTATCAGCTGGATTTATGGGGTGATGCGCTCAAGATCAACAAAACAGAGAAACTCGAAGATACTATGGATACCCTTCAAGACCGGTTCGGCAGCAAAATCATAAACTACGCCGTGATACTGTATGACACGCGTCATTATTCTTTCTGCGAAAATTCATTACCGTGATATATTTTTATTGCGTGACGCGCATCCTGTTGTATAATATCTGAGAATCTATTTTTGAAAGGAAGATGTTTCATGATCCTAGATGCGCATGTCCATACGTTTCCCGATAGCATTGCCGAGAAAGCGCTGCACCGTCTGGAGAAGATTTCCGGTCTTACGCGAGCCACAGACGGCACCGTCGCTTACACGGTGGAATATATGAAAAAGTTGAATGTCGACAAATTCATAAATCTCAACATTGCGACCTCCCCCGCCCAGCAGCAGACGATCAACACGGTAGCCGCAGAGAACAATAAAAAATACTCCGATATGATTTCGCTGGGGTCCGTGCATCCGGACAATCCGGATGCGGTTTCCGAAGTATACCGGATCAAGTCCCTATCTATAAAGGGAATCAAACTGCATCCGGATTATCAGGATTTTTTCATCGACGAGAAAAGGCTTTACCCGATTTATGAAGCATGTTCCGAATTGAATTTGCCGATCGTGTTCCACGCCGGCTGGGATTGCTACAGTCCCGATGTCATCCACGCCGTACCGTCCGCCAGCGCAAAAGTAGCGGCGGATTTTCCGACGCTGAAGATGGTTTTAGCCCATTTCGGCGGGATTCATTTATGGGATGAGGTAGAATCGCTTTTAGCAGGACGGGAGAATGTGTATTTTGATACGGCAATGGCGGCAACGTACATGCGGGATCCAAAAATCGCAATGAAAATTCTGGAAAAGCATCCGATTGAAAATATTTTTCTGGGGAGCGACTGCCCTTGGGAATCTCCCGACCGCTCCATCGCATTCGTCGAATCCCTCCCCATTTCCGACGACCGGAAAGAGAAAATACTCGGCCGGAATGCGGCGTCTTTCTACGGCCTATAAGAGAAACAAGTTTTTTGCATAAGCCTGTAAACAAGTTCATATATTTTACCAAATGCCAATGACGGAGATTTTATATGAACAACGACCAAAATACCATTGTTAAAAGCCGTTATACAAAAAAGGCGGCACGGGTGAAGACGAGAGAAATCCGCAAAAAATATAAGCAGGAGGTCCACGGCAGATACTATTATCTGATCAAAGGCTTTTTGATTTCCGTTGCGATTTCCGTCCCGCTCTTCTTTATTCTTGCGCTGGCGATGCGTATGACGGATTTCCCGGAAGAATATATGCCGCCCGCACTATTAACCGCGGTACTTACCAGTATCGTGATCGCATCCTTCTATGCAACGGCTGCTGCGAAAGCAAACGGCTGGTTCAACGGAACGTTGATCGGCCTTTTCTATATGCTCATTCTGGTTGCCATCCGCTGGGGATATGAAGGTCGGATTTCTTTGAACAAAGATGTACTTACAATGCTGCTGGCAGGACTTTTGATCGGATCGATCTGCGGGATGGCCGGCCTCAATCTCGGAGACCGCATCAGAACGATCTATCACAACCGCAGAAACAAATAACCATAAAAGCAAAATAAAGTATTGACAATCCCAATTCTACCCCGTATAATAGCAACTGCTGTTTCTGGGAAACAGCAAAATGCGACCGTGGCGGAATTGGCAGACGCGCACGTTTGAGGG
>CABQCN010000323.1 GCA_902462635.1 uncultured Oscillospiraceae bacterium | reverse complement strand
CGCTTGCTGCACCGCATTCCCCAAATCGCTGTTGCGGTACCAGTATTGCCTGGATCCATGCAAAATCACGCCTTCCGGAACGATATAATTATGGTCGGTATGGTGGTAACTGAACATTGCGGCTGCTTCGAGGCATTCCGTCATTTCCTCATAAAGATCCAGTAGGATCGCCGCCTGTGTCAGATAACCCTGACCGTACCCCATCTGCCGGCCGGATTCCGGCGCATAGAAAGCCTCTTTCTGTGCCCGGAAAGTGCGGTGCAGCAAATCGAACCATTGCGGCTGGTCGTATGCCATGTCATAACCGAAGAGATCGCTGTATAACAGCAGGTCGGCCATACGCTTATATTCATACGTCCAGCAGTCGTCGGTCGTATCCGTATAGACCAGTCCATAGCGGGGATGTTCCATTAGAAAATGCCGGTTGACGCCCCGGCGGAGTTCTTCGGCCATTTCGTCGAGCTGCGCGGCGTAATCGCGATCCTCTATCTGGCGGAATAATTCGGCGTATGCTTTCAAGGCATAAGAAGAAATGATATTGGAAAACAAATCGTAGCCGCCCGTGATCTGTGTGCTCGCTTCCGATTCCGAATACAGGATATCGGTAAAATTGGATTCCGACGGATGCGCCTTCTGCCATACATAATACTCCGCCGCATTTTTGAGCTGGCTGCGGTGTTCCCGCAGCCAGCCGCAGTCCACCGCGCCTTTGCGGTATAACGTATACAAGAACAGCATCACGGATGCGTGACCGTCGTTTTCCTTCCCCTCGTTGAACAAATCCGTTTCGTCCTTGGCAACTAAATTTGCCACGCGCTTCCAGTGCGGGATCGGGAAACGGATGGAGGGATAATATAATAATTTGTGGAGATAGTCTGCCGCCGGCAGCGCGCGTTTCAAATAACCGAGATTCACAAGCTCCATTAAAGTTCTGCCGATGTCTCTCGTCCACACATGACCGCCGTAAGTGTCGCTGTTTTCTTTAAACGTCCCGAATCCGAGGTAACAGCCGAAATTGCAGGTATGCGGCGTAGAAGTATGCGGTCTTCCGTCCGCATCGATTTTACCGTACGCCATATCCAGGATGTTGACGCGGTATACGTTGGTATAAATTTCCGCCATAGCGGAACCTGTAAACGTCAGATCCGGCGCGTCGAAGCCGGCAATTTCCTTCTTTTCGTCGGACTGTGGCAGTTCGTCGCGGAATTGGTACAGACGCCGCGCCAGCCGGTCGATATCCGCGTAATACGCTTTGCGAAGGAAAAAGTCCTGGTCGACTACCGTCCATTCCGGGCGGATTTCTTCTCCCGCAAGCAATCCCGTGACAGCGGAAACCGCAACGTTTGCACGTTTGGAATCTTCTTTGAGCAACATGATTTCTTTGATTTTTTTATCCGGGCGCACGCGATAGCCAAAAACCCATTTGGTACATTTTTCTGCGCTGTCCGTATCGTTTTCCATCAGCTTCAGCGCCGCATCTTTTAATGCCGCGGCCTGCGGATCGGAAGCAAACGGTTCTTGGTACGGCGCGTCGAACGACAGCAGCTGTTCCGCTTCCTTCGGGCGGTAAAATAAATTATAGTTCCACGCGTTTACGCCGAAGATCACGGAAATCAGTTCTTCCGTCCGGTCCTCGAAAATGACGCGGATGCGCATCAGACGGTCGCCCAAGAAAATTCTTACCGAATGGTCGTACATCGTTTCATTCTGCGCCCACCATTCCGAACAGTAATCGGAATCCGTGGCCATCCCCAGGAAGAACAGCGCTTCGCAAGAAGCCGGAAACGCAAGCGTTTCTGTGCCGATTTTCCGCACGATACCGCGTTCGTTATTCAGTACGGCAAACGGGATGCCGCATACGTGTATGCTTTCTGCTTTATCTTTGTGCTGATATTGGTAAAACATTTGAAATCCTCTCTTTCCTTTCCGCTTCTATATGTGCAGCCAGAGCAAAGATTCCGCCGGCAGCGTCCGCTTCGCAGGCGATAATCCGCAATTCTTTCATCTCTTTATATTCGCCGAAATCCAGCTCCAGCAAATTGAATACCGTATTGCAGCAGACGATTGCCCGGTTGCTGCTCCAAAGGCTTCGCTGCGGATAGGCCGGCGGCCGCGCCTGCGGATAATCCGCGCTGCCTGCCGCGGAAGGCAGTTCCGGGATCCGGTTTCTGTCCGTATCGTTTGCGTACGTAGCGAAACCGGCGATGACCGCATCTCCGAACCCCATGTCGATCGTGCCCGGGAAATAGATGTCATAATGATAAATGGGACGGAAATATGCGTCTTTCTGCTCCGCTTCCGCTTCCACGCGGAGAATCCGGCTGAATACATCATGATTATCGATAAACGCGCTGCATAACACGTATAATTTTTTCATCTTCATGCCCTGCAGCGGAATTGTGACCACCGGATGTTTCTGCTTGCTGAAAGGAAGAAAGCCGTTCGGATTTAGTTTCAGCGGAACGTCTGGCAGAATCTCGATTTTCTCCCATTCTTCCCAAAGTCCCTGCAGGAAAAAGTCCGGCCCCTGCATCATATGGCCATGCGAGGCGTGCAGTCCGATTTCTTTCCAGTACAGGCGCGGTTTACAGGCGCCTTCCGGCAGCGG
>CABQCN010000322.1 GCA_902462635.1 uncultured Oscillospiraceae bacterium | reverse complement strand
ATCACGATTTCATTCTCGCCCTGCACCAGATATTCCGAAATGTCGGTAAAAGAATTCGTATAATTATATTCGTATGCTTCCACAAACGCACCGTTGACGTAAACGTACCGGCCGTAATATGCCCGGTCTATTTTCAGGATTACCTGGTAATCCGGAGCTTCTTCAAACAGGACGGTTTTCTTATGCCAAAGCGCCTTGTCCTTGTAATCTCCCATCGAAAGATCCGCCAGATCCCACAATCCGGGTACGCAGATCGAATTTTGAAACGTCAGCTCATCGGGTACGGAAGCAGGCAGATCCCGATCGGTTATATAGACAGACGCATCGCATTCCCAGATGCCATCGAGTAAAATTTCATTTCTGACGCCGTTTGCCGGCGCATCGCCGCCGCGCACCGTTATGGATTCCGCTTCTTTCTTTTCGTTCATCGTAATGGCGTCGAGATGGAAAACGCTCCCGTCTGCAGTAGCGTCATCCAGTTCGATCAATATTTTACCGGGCGCTTCCGATGCGGGCATTAATACGCCGTACGTTCGGTAGTCGCCGACTTCCGTATCGAACCGTACCGTTTCCGTTCCGCTGCCGGAACGGATTTTCACCGTAACGTTCTTTCCGGAGCCGCGTATATTTACGATATTGCAGCTTATCCCTTCCGGGATTTCAAAAGAAACGGTCGCGCCTTTCCGCATTTCCACGGCCTTTCCCGTATAGGAATAAATATCTTCCGTTACGCTGCAATTGCCGAGCGCCGCTTTCGCGGCCAGATGGACGTCGGCGGACAAATCTTTCTCCTGATAAAGCGGTGCGGAACGGAACGTAAAATAATCCAGATTGACGTCTGCCGCCGGCACAAGCTTGATCGTAGAACCTTCCGGGATATATAATGCTTCTGATGCGGCAGTCCACGCTTTTTTGAATTCCCAGCTCTGCGTAGTGGAAAACGGGATCGCGCCAAGGTATTCGAACCCGCCGTCTTTTTCGATAGATACGGATACGGATGACGTATTGACAGACGCATAGCGCATCGTAATAGAATTGGACTGCGGGATATTTTTAAAAATATATTCTTTCCCGCCCGTATTCCCCATTGCTTTTCCGCCGCTGGCTGCCGCGTCCTCCACCGCCATAGGCGTTATCGGATGACCCGCTCTATCCGTCACGGCGTCCGCAGCTTCCGCTTCCACTTTATATTCGCCGCTGGAAAGGACCTCCCCTTCGGCGGCGGAAGATTTATTTTCAAAGCGGATCCAGCAGCAGGCGAAAAGCGCCAGACATACGGCAAGCGATATGATTCTTTTCATTTTCCAAGGCTCCTCCCAGGACCATAACAGTCAAACAGTGGAAATATCATATAATAATTATAAGAGGCTTGCAAGATCCTTTTCTGTAAAATGATATTTCAGATTACAAAAATGGCAGCAGAGTTCTGCGCCGTGGTCTTCCTCCAGAAGACCGCGCAGTTCTTCTTTGCCGATACTGGTAAGCGCCTGCGCCATCCGCTCCCGGGAACAGTCGCAGGAATAGGCGCAGGGAATTTCAGCGGAAACCCCCGGATCGTATCCCCTTGTAATATCCTCCAGGATTTCTGTGATGGAAGCCCCGTCGCGCAGCAGCGTCGTTACGGATGGCATTTCTGAAATTCTTTTTTCCATTTCCGTGATGAGGGACTCTGGCGCGCCCGGCAGAAGCTGCAGCATAAAGCCGCCCGCTTTTAAAACAGACAGATCCCGGCCGATCAGGACGCCGAGCGATATGGCGGCCGGCACTTGTTTGGAAACAGCGTAATAATATGAAAAATCTTCTGCAATTTCCCCGGAAACAAGCGGGACGCTGCCCGTATACGGTTCTTTCAGGCCCAGATCCATAATGACGCTTAAAAATCCCTTGCCGATGAGGCCTCCTACATCCAGCTTTCCGTCCGATTCCCGCAGCGGAAGATCGGCGCAGGGATTCAGCATATATCCCTTTACAAAAATACCGTTCAGATCGCCTGCCGCGCCGGCCGTAGTGATACGGGAAGCGGCGGTGATTCCCCCGGCCGGTCCTCTGCCTTTGACCTGTACGGTCAGCCTGTCGGCAGCGTTTTTCAGTTCTTTCGACATCAGGATCGTAGCCGTAAGCACGCGTCCCAAAGCAGCCGTCGCCGTAGGCGACGTATGGTGGATTTCCTGCGCTTCGTTTACAACCGCCGTCGTTTCCGCACCGATCATACGCAGAAAGCCATCCGCAGCCGTTCCCGAAATCAGGAGTCCGCCATCCGTTTTTACTTCTTCCATTTGACACCGTCCCTTCTCTTCATCGAAAAACCCCTGTAGATATGATTTTTCATTCTGCAGGGGTTCGAACGCCGGATAGAAACCGGATAAAAAAACTCAGAGTTTTCTGACATTTGCAGCTTGCGGGCCTTTGCTTCCGTCTACGACTTCAAATTCGACGGCCTGGCCTTCCTCAAGCGTTTTGAATCCGTCTGACGTGATTGCCGAATAATGTACGAAAACGTCGTTTCCATCGTTCCTTTCAATAAAGCCGAATCCTTTGTCGGCATTGAACCATTTTACTTTCCCGGTCTCCATAAAACTTCCTCCTAAAATAACTTTGCCTGCCATTAAAAAGA
>CABQCN010000321.1 GCA_902462635.1 uncultured Oscillospiraceae bacterium | reverse complement strand
ATTATATCATTGAAGAACGGATGACGCTCGGCGTAGCGGTACAGGATTGCGAGGGAACTCTCCTTTTTGAAAAAACGGCGATCAACGACTGTGTGCTTTCCCGCGGAACGCTTTCCAAAGTCGCGTATATCAATTTATATATCAATCAGGCATTTGTTGACACTTATCCGTGCGACGGCATTATTGTCTCCACACAGACGGGTTCTACGGCGTATTCGCTTTCCGCCGGCGGTCCGATTGTGGAACCGGGCAACGACGTGATCGTCATTACGCCGATCTGCGCGCATTACACGGACGGACGGTCGATTATTGCCAGAAGTACGAGCCGGATCGAAATGAATCTATGCAGGCCGCATCATCAGATGTTTGTAACGGCCGACGGGTATGAGCATTTTCAGATCCCCGCCCGGGCGAACGTGATTTGTTCCAAAGGCAGCCGGACCGTTCGTATTATCCGCATCGATCCGCCTAATTTTTACGAAGCGCTCCGCAAAAAGACATCGGAAAGGAGAGAACGAATCCGACATGAAGAATAAAAGGCAGAATGAGATTTTGGAAATCATAACGACCTGCGAAATCGAAACCCAGGAAGAACTGATCGAACAGTTGGCCCGAAGGGGTTTTCAGGTGACACAGGCAACGATTTCCCGCGATATTAAAGAATTGAAGCTCGTAAAAGTCGGCGGTAAAAATCATAAAACGAAATACGCGCCGCTGGCCGGACAAGCGCTCACCATTCCGGAACAGCTGATGCCCGTGTTCGCCCATGGTTTCGTTTCCGCCGATTTTGCGAATAATCTCGTACTCGTAAAAACGCTGCCGGGTATGGCGCAGGCGGTCGCGTCTGCAATCGACTCTTTGAAACTTTCCGAGACGCTCGGCACGATCGCGGGAGACGACGCGCTTCTGATCGTATGCCGTACGGAAGATTATGCGGGAAGCGTCGTTATGACGCTGCGGGGTTTGGTACAATGACAGGTGGTGCTGCCTTATGCTGATGCAGCTGCGAATCCGGAATATCGCGCTGATAGAAGAATTGACGGTAGATTTTGCAGAGGGAATGAATTGCCTGACGGGAGAAACCGGCGCCGGCAAATCGATTCTCATCGATGCGATCCAGTGTATGCTAGGCTTCCGTACTTCGAAGGAGCTGATCCGGACAGGCTGTGATTCCGCTTACGCGGAAGGTGTGTTCTACGCCGATGACCCTGAAATATCTGCTTTTCTGGATGAAATCGGCATTGCGGAGGAAGAAGACCACACGCTTGTTCTGCAAAGAGAACTTTCTTTATCGGGACGCAACGTATGCAGAATCAACGGGAGACTGGCGGCAGTCTCTTTATTAAGGCAGTTAGGAGACCTTTTGATCGATATCCACGGACAGAACGAAAACCAATCCCTGACAAAGACGCAAGCCCATATCAAGCTTCTGGATGCGTATGGCGGCACGGAAATCGATCGTTTGAAAACGAAATACGAGACAGGCCGGAAAGCGTTTCAGCAATTATACCGTTCCTTGGAAAAATTTTCCGGCGATCCTATCGAGCGCGAACGCATGGCGGATCTCTATACTTATCAGATCGAGGAAATCGACAAATCGAATGTGTACAGCGGCGAAGAAGACGAATTGAATGAAAAAAGAATCCTTCTCGCCAATAGCGGAAAAATAACGGAAGCGCTGAACGGTGCGAAAGATATTATAAACGGCGGGGAATTTGGGGAAACTTCTATTGCGGATCAGCTTGCCGGCGTAAAAACATTTTTATCTTCCATTGCTGGTTATGCGGAGGAATATCAGGAGCTTTTGTCCCGTACGGAAGAAGTATCGTATCTGCTCGAAGACATCGCGGCAGATCTGCGTGCCTGCATGGAACGGGTGACGTTCGATCCGAGCGAACTGGACGCAACGGAAGAACGAATCAATACGATTTATAAATTAAAAAGAAAATATGGCGGGACGATCGATGAAATTCTGGAATACGCAGCGAAAACGCGGACTTTATTGGAGGAACTGATTGCCGGAGAAGAAACCGTCAAAAAAATTTTGCAGCAATTGGAAAGTCAAAATGAAGAATTGCGCGCAATCTGCGAAGATTTGAATTTTTCGCGCGTCAAAGCGGCGAAACGGCTGGCGGAACAGGGGATGGCGGAATTGGAAAGCCTGGAAATGAGCAAGGCGAAATTTTATACCGAAATCATTTTTCATGATGAAAAAGATCAAAATGGGTATTATAATTTTACGAAGGACGGATTGGACGCCGTAGAATTTTTGATTTCTGCGAATCCGGGAGAACCGCTCAAACCCCTGGCGAAAATCGCATCGGGCGGCGAGCTGTCGCGGATCATGCTGGCGATCAAGACGATTCTTGCGGACGCAGACCGGATCTCCACTTTGATTTTTGACGAAATCGATACGGGAATCAGCGGGAAGGCTGCAAAAAGCGTGGCGCAGAAATTAAAATCGATTTCCAAAAATCACCAGGTAATTTGTGTTACGCATCATGCGCAAATTGCCGCGGCCGCCGATCACAATATATATATTCGGAAGTATTTTGACGGAACGGCCACCGTGACGGAGATCGAGACGCTTGACGAAAAAGCAAAAATAAAAGAAATTTCGAGACTTTTGGA
>CABQCN010000320.1 GCA_902462635.1 uncultured Oscillospiraceae bacterium | reverse complement strand
CTCTGGACGAAGTATATAAACATGTCGAAGATATCAAAAAGCCCGCATTGCAGGCAAAATTGAAAGAAAATAGAGAACTGGCTTATCTGAGCAGAATGCTCGGAGAGATCGAAACACACGCGCCTGCTGCGGCGCAACTGGAGACGCTTCGAAGCGGCGGCGTGCGGACGAAAGAATTGACCGCGCTTTTGGACCGCTTGGAATTTAAATCTATTCACAAAAAAATGACCGCAATGGGTTTGCTGGAGGACCGGCCGTCTGCCGCAGCAGATAGCGAGCCTACCTTGTTCTCCCTGATGGAGGAACCTGCGCAAGAGAATCCCGGCAGTTTTATTTCAGCTGAAGAACTTGCCGCGGCGGTAAAAGATATTTTATATATTTATCCGAACGGGGCGGATGAACGGTATCTGTATTTTGATCTTTCCTATGGAGACGAGACGGTTTACTACCGGTGTGAAGGCGCGGTGGAACCTGCGGTCCGGGCGCTGTTCGAACAGAAAAAAATCAAAAAAGTACTGTTCAACGCGAAGCCGTTCCTTCTTTATTTGCTGAAACAGGGAATCCGGTTTGAAAACCTTTTCTGCGACCTTTCGATTGCGTCCTATCTGCTGGACTCTACGCGTAAATCGGATAATATCGAGGACGTCTGCCGCTATCTGACCGGGAAACAGATGCCGGTCAGCGTACAGATCCTGAAACCGATGTGTGAGGCCGCGATTCAGCGCATTGCGGAAGACGGTATGACGAAATTATTTGAAACGGTGGAATTGCCGCTCGTACAGGTCCTTGCAGAGCTGGAATACGAAGGTTTCCGCGTAGATGGCGCGGTATTGAAAGAAGAAGGCGCGGAAATCGACGCCAAAATCGAAAGCCTTACCCGGGATATTTATGCTTTCGCAGGTCACGAATTCAACATCAACTCTCCGAAACAGCTCGGAACCGTATTGTTTGAAGAACTCGGCCTGAAATACGGAAAGAAAAATAAACACGGATATTCCACGAATCAGGACGTACTGGAATCTCTTTCCTTTGAACACCCGATTATTCCGCTGATTACGGAATACCGGCAGAATACGAAACTCAAATCTACGTATATCGACGGCCTGACAAATGTAATCGACCCCGTTACGAAACGGGTATATTCCTGTTTCAATCAGACGGTTACCGCGACGGGGCGCCTGAGCAGCACCGAACCGAATCTTCAGAATATCCCGGTCCGCACGGAACTGGGAAAACTGATCCGAAAGGCGTTTGTTCCGGGCAGTGATGGCCGCATCCTCGTAGATGCGGATTATTCGCAGATTGAGCTGCGCGTGCTTGCGCACATGTCAGGCGACGCGGCGATGCAGGAAGCGTTCCGCCGTGACAGCGATATCCATACGATTACCGCGGCGCAGGTAAACGGCGTCCTGCCGGAGATGGTAACGCCGCAGATGCGCAGCCGCGCCAAAGCCGTCAATTTCGGCATCGTATATGGGATCAGCGATTTCGGCCTTTCCCGGGATCTCGGAATCCCTATTTTTGAAGCAAAACAATATATCGAAAGTTATTTCCGGCAATATCCGGGCGTGGAAAAATTTATGGAATCGCTCGTGGCGTTTGCAAAAGAACACGGGTATGCCCAAACGCTGATGGGCCGCCGGCGGTATCTGCCGGAGCTGAAGTCCGCGAAATATACGATTCGCCAATTCGGGGAACGCGTCGCCATGAACATGCCGATCCAGGGAACGGCTGCGGATATTATTAAAATCGCCATGATCCGTGTCAGCGACGAACTGCGCGCCGGCGGGTATGCGTCGAAACTGATCCTGCAGGTGCATGACGAACTTTTGATCGATGCGGTCCGATCGGAGCAGCAAGACGTTATGGCGCTTCTGAAGCGCTGCATGCAGGATGCGTTCGTACTCGACGTGCCGCTGAAGGTCGATGTAACGGCAGGCGACAGTTGGTATGAATGTAAATAAAGAGGAAGGTGCGGAAACGTGAAAGTATTGGGGGTCACAGGGGGATCCGGCAGCGGTAAAACGGTCGTTTGCCGGATTTTGAAAGAACAGGGCGGCAAGATCATCGACGCCGATAAAATCACGCGGAAATTGCAGGAGCCGGGCAGGCCCGTATATTGCGACATCCGGGCGTTTTTCGGAGACGATATCCTTGCGGAGGACGGCGCGATCGACCGCAAAAAGCTCGGCGCGATTGTGTTTGCCGACAGAACGCAGCGCGGTGTCCTGAACAGGATCGTACATACCAGCGTTTCGGAGGAAATCAAGAAACGGGTGGCGCAGTACCGGGAACAGGGCGACGTTCCCTTTGCGGTGCTGGACGTCCCGATTCCTGTGGAAGATGGATTTTTTGATACCGCCGATTGTATTTGGGCGGTCAGCGCAAACGACGACCTGCGGATCGCCCGTCTCATGAAACGCATGGGAATTTCGGAGCAAGAAGCGGAGCGCCGCCTCGCAGCGCAAATGACGAACCGGGAATACGAGGAACTTGCCGATGTGACGATTTTGAACGAATCGGACGTAGCGGAACTCAAAAAGCTCGTTTTATTTGAATTGAAGAGGTTTCTGGCACAATGATGAAAACGGCGCATCTGATCAAAAAGACGTTTCCGTATTATAAAAAATAC
>CABQCN010000319.1 GCA_902462635.1 uncultured Oscillospiraceae bacterium | reverse complement strand
GGCGGGTACGACGGGCGGTAGTTTAGCCTTACAGATTTTTTTGATTTTATTTCTAACATTTTTAAATGCATTTTTTGCATCCTCAGAGATTGCTCTTCTTTCCGTAAACGATACAAAATTAAAAAAAGATGCTGAGAACGGCGATAAAAAATCCGCTCTTCTTTTAAAAATCGTTGAAAACCCAAGTAAATTTTTATCGACGATTCAAGTTGGCGTAACGTTTTCCGGATTTTTAAATAGTGCTGTCGCATCCAGCTCCTTTGCGGATATGATTACGGTCGGTCTTGCCGACAGCTGGCAGTTTGCCGCGAATCATAGAAGCTTTATTCATACGCTTAGTATCGTGGTAATCACAATTTTGCTTTCTTTCCTGACGTTGGTCTTCGGAGAACTTGTGCCCAAGCGATATGCTATGAAATACAGTGAAAAGGCCGCAAAAATTTCCGTAGGACCGCTCCGCGTCACCGGAATCATCTTCTCCCCTTTTATTAAAATCGTTACCTGGTCGGTCAACGGCGTTCTGCGGATCATCGGCATCAATCCGAACGATGACGGAGAAAACGTTACGGAAGAAGAAATTCTTCTCATGGTGAACGAGGGACAGGAGAAAGGCGTAATCGGCGACGATGAAAGCGAAATGATCAATAATATCTTTGAATTCGACGATAAAACGGCGATTGATGTCATGACGCACCGAACGGAAATCGCCGCCATCAATATCAATGATTCTTTTGAGCATGTAATCGATATGGCTGCGGAAGAACGCTATTCCAGATTTCCCGTGTATGACACGAGCGTTGATAATATCATCGGTATTATTCATATCAAGGATCTTTTAAAGGTCAAAAAGGATACGTTCAATTTGAACGCAATTATGCGTTCTCCGTCCTTTGTGCCTGAATCGCAGAAAATAGACGATGTCTTCAATGTATTGAAAGATAATAATACGCATATGGCGATCGTCGTCGACGAATACGGCGGTACGGCGGGGATTGTAACAATGGAAGATATCCTGGAGGAACTCGTCGGAAATATCCGCGACGAATACGACGGCGCGGAGGAAATCGAAAATAATATCGAACAAATCGGCGACGATACGTATATTGTTGACGGTCTGATGGAAATCGATTATATCAATGATGAACTGGATCTGGAGCTTCCTACGGATGAATATGAAACGATCAGCGGCCTTGTGATCGCGCTGCTCGGAGAAATTCCGGAGGAGGAAGAACATCCGGAAATCGATTATAAGAATTATACGTTTACAGTACTCGACAGCAATGAGAAAATCATCAAAACCGTTAAGATCAAAGTAAACGAAGAGGCCGATCCGGAAGCGGACGAGGCAAAGAAACCGGCAGATAACGGATTATAATACTTTGATCGAGACGATGACGCCAAGCAGAAGCAAATAATACAGATAGCTGAACGCTTTACAGGACGGGCCTTTTGACCCGTCATATTTTTTGATCAGCGGCAGCGCGGGAATACAGCCAAGCAGCGCGATGTTCTGCATCAATTCTGATTTGATATCGGCCGCACCCGATGTGTTTAACAAAAAGATACTGACGATTGCGATCACAGCGCAGTAACTGGTAAGATAATACGCAAGCTCCATAAATTTTTTATCGCGGCAGATATGGATGATAAACAGGATAATCAAAGCATGCGGGGCGAATTCCAGTCCGAGCAGGAAAGAAATTGCAACGATAAAAACAATACAGAACATCCGCGCATACTTATTTTTGATCCTGTCATACAGCACGATAGAACCGAGACAAAAAAAAGCGGTCAGCGCAGCGCTGTAAAATAATTGAGGATCCCAGATGCTTTCTGCGGAAACGCACACATACCGGTGCGGAAGCGCCGCTAAGACAGCGACCAGGAGCACGCGGAATAAATATTTATTGATGCTGTGCGTATTGCGGTATCCCTCGGATATGATATAGGCGAACAGCGGAACGCAGACAAACCCTAACAGCTGAAAAACAAAAACAAGGATATTGTTTG
Organism: uncultured Oscillospiraceae bacterium; assembly: GCA_902462635.1. Taxonomy (GTDB): domain Bacteria; phylum Bacillota; class Clostridia; order UBA1212; family UBA1255; genus Egerieisoma. Next base: position 643 of record CABQCN010000319.1, on the reverse strand, counting down.
TGATGAGACCGGAAATCGATACGGTAAACAGCGTCAAAGACGCAAATGCGATTAATTTCAGGTGAAACAAATTTAATTTCATACGGCGCGGTAATCCCCTTTCAATCTAATGTGGCTTTATAGGCAAACGGTTCGGAAAGACAGATGATGCCGGCCACCAGGATATAAATTCCCAAGGAAGTATATAACGCAATGTAATCGGAAAGCGGATCAATGATAAAATAAGCGAAAAAAAGAATGTTCAAAAGCCCCCAGCACAAAATCCGCCACCACTTTAAAAATTCCAGCGCGCGAAGCTGGATAGAAGACGCAATCTGCGTCGTGCCGGAAAATAATGCCCACATGGCAAAAATCAGGTTCATGGATTCAGACAGCTCCCGATCAAAAGAATAAACACATAATATTCCCATGATGATCAGATAAAAGCCCTGCGCCAGCGTCCAGCCCGGACGAAAATACCACTTTCTGTTGAACACGAATGCTAAAAGGAACAGAAAACCGATCACGATAAAAGAAAAACTCATGAAACGCATATTCGCAGCATATTCCTTAAAAGGAAAAGCAACCAGAAAAATGCCAAGGAACAATAGTGCAAATCCGGAGATATACAAAAATAAATTGGAGTTTTTATAACGTTTCAAAG
>CABQCN010000318.1 GCA_902462635.1 uncultured Oscillospiraceae bacterium | reverse complement strand
AACAAGGGGTCAATATGGATTCACGATGATTTTGACAGATTTTGGAGGATTTTGGAAGATTTTGGCAGGTCCGCAGCCTCCCGCCGTTCTTTTTACTTCAGCCCGGAGCGTCTAGTAAAAACCAGATCTCTGTCATAGCAAAATGCCGGTGTGGCAGAAAATTTTCTTTTTACATAATATGGATAATATAAAGACGTATTGTGTTTATGCGGTGGAATCATATATGACAAAATATATCATAAATGGCGGAAGGGTTTTACGCGGGGAAGTTACGGTGAGCGGAGCAAAAAATGCGGTGCTCCCGATTTTATCTGCGGCAATTTTGAATCAAGGCGTTACGAGGCTGCTCAATTGTCCCGACATATCGGATGTGCGAATTACAATCGAAATATTAAAAGAATTGGGATGCGATGTGAAGTTTATCAAAAGCGACAGAGGAAATATCATCGAAATAGACGCGGCATCCATCAATTCCACAAAAATCGGCGCGGAAAACGCCTGCAAATGCAGGTCTTCGGTTACGTTTCTTGGCGCCTTAGCTGCAAGAATGGGAGAAGCGGAAGTCGCGTATCCCGGAGGCTGCACGATCGGGAAACGGCCGCTCGACATCCATGAAGCAGCGCTGACAGCAATGAATATCGATGTCAGAAATTGCGAAAGTTATGTACGCGCAGAAAGAAAAGAAGAAGCAGAACACTGTGACAGACATATCTTCCTTAGATTCCCGAGCGTAGGCGCCACAGAAAATGCAATGCTGGCGGCAGCCGGAACATCGGAATCCGTTTACATCTACGGAGCGGCAATGGAACCGGAAATCGTTTGTCTCGCAGACTATTTGACGGCAATCGGCGCAGAAATCGAAGGCGCGGGTACGAACGCTATTAAAATAAAAGGAAAAACAGAGTACAGAGTAGAGCAGATAAATTTCACGGTTATCCCCGACAGGATAGAAGCGGCGACATATCTCATGGCAGCGGCAGCCACCGGGGTAAATGTAAAAATCCACGGATGCAATCCCCTGCACATCACGCCGGTTCTCAAAACGCTCCAGAGCATGGGATGCGAGATCAAAGAACACTTTTACACAACGGGGAAAGAAATCAAATCCATAATGGAACTGAAAAAGGGCGCGGCGTACGGAAGATTGGAATCTCCCGGTTTCCTCATCGCCGAAACGTACCCTGCCTATCCGACCGACGCGCAATCTATTATCTTGCCGCTTCTGGCAACCGCAAAAGGAACTACGCTCGTAAGCGACCGGATTTTCCCGGAGCGATTCGGCGCCGCGGAAGAATTACTCAAAATGGGCGCGAATATCGAGAAAAAAGAATACGGGCAGATCATCAAAGGAAAACGCCGTCTTAAAGGCGCAAGCGTTTATTCCCACGATCTGCGGGCCGGCGCGGCAATGATCATCGCCGGGCTTATGGCGTCAGGAAGAACAACGATCTACGACAACGGATATATCCAGCGGGGGTACGACGGGATCACGGAGAAACTGCGCGCGATGGGCGCGGAAATATGGGAAACGCAATATTGAAATCAAAATTTCTCATAATGAGACTGTTTTGAAATATTCAGTAAAATTCCCATACTCGCCAATAAAATAACGAGCGACGTTCCGCCGTAGCTGAAAAACGGGAGCGAAATCCCCGTAACAGGCATCGACGAGGTAACGACAGCCACATTCATCAAAACCTGAACCGTAATCAGCGTAGTAATTCCGAACGCGGTCAGCGAAGAAAATTTATCCGGCGCATTGCGCGCGATCTTATATCCGCGCCAGATAAAAAGGACAAAAAGCCCGAGAACCAGCGCGACGCCCACAAAGCCGAGTTCCTCCGCCAGAATCGACAGAATAAAATCATTATAAGGCTCCGGAAGGTAAAGATATTTCTGGACGCCTTTGCCGAATCCTTTGCCGAACAGGCCTCCCGAAGAAATGGCATACAGAGACTGCATAATCTGGTAGCTGTCGCCCGACGTATCATGTTCCGGATCCAGAAACGTCGTAAAACGCTCGGCAATATACTCAAAATTAACGGATTTCGTAGCAAAAACAATCACTGCCAGCAGCCCCGCGCAGGCGCCCATGCAAAGGTACGTCGGCAATTTCACGCGGCCCGCGAACATCATGGCAACCATTACCATGCCCACGATCAGCACGCAGCTGATGTGCGGCTGCAAAGCAATCAGTCCGATCCCGACGCCGACCGGGACGATATAAATCAAAATGCCAAGAAGGCGCACCGCCTTATAGCTTAGGCGCGGCTTTGAAAATACATAGGCAAGGAACAGGATTACCGCGATTTTATAAAGTTCGGACGGTTGGAATTCGATTCCGAAATTCAACCAGCGCTTCGCGTTATTATGCGTCGTACCGATCAATTTTACCAGGACGAGCAGCCCGATACACAAAGCGAAAAAGGGAATCGTAAAACGCGCAAGCACTTTATAATCGATCATGCTGACAAACAGCATCGCCACGATACCCAGAATCGCAAACATCAATTGCTTTTTCAGAATCGTGTAGGCGTTCGACTGGGAAGTCAAAGAATAGGCAGACGCCGAACTGGCGCTGAAAACCATCATCGTGCCGAGGCCAAGCAGCATGATAATCGCAAGCAAAAGCCAAAAATCCGGCTGATTATAACGGATG
>CABQCN010000317.1 GCA_902462635.1 uncultured Oscillospiraceae bacterium | reverse complement strand
GATTCGAAGATCATGCTGCAGGCGATCAATCGAAAATACAGAAGCAAAGCAAAAATAAAAACCTACCTCGGTACGGCGAACCGCAAAAAAGCGCTTTCGGGCGCCGATTTTGTCGTCAATGCCATTCAGGTCGGCGGATATGAGCCGTGTACCGTCACCGACTTCGAAATTCCCAAAAAATACGGCTTGCGGCAGACGATTGCGGATACGCTCGGAATCGGGGGGATTTTCCGCGCGCTGCGTACGATCCCTGTCATTCTGGATTTTATGCGCGATATGGAGGAAGTCTGTCCGGATGCGTTATTTCTCAATTATACGAATCCGATGGCAATGATCACCGGCGCGATCCAAAAGGCATCCTTCATCAAATCCGTCGGACTCTGCCACAGCGTGCAGGTTTGCGTGCCCTGCCTTCTGGGACAGCTCGGTATGGAATACGATCAGACCGTACAGTATAAGATTGCCGGTATCAACCATCAGGCATGGCTTCTCGAAGTTTCAAAAAACGGCGTGGATTTATATCCGGAAATCAAAAGGAGATCCCTGGAACAAGGCGCGCCGGCGTATGACCGCGTCCGCCATGAAATGATGCATACGTTCGGATATTATATTACGGAATCGAGCGAACATACTGCGGAATATCTTCCTTATTTCATCAAAAATGCGCATCCCGAACTCATTGAACGCTATGCGATTCCTCTCGACGAATATCCCAGACGCTGCGTCAGCCAGATCGCCGACTGGAAACAACGGCGCGAAACGCTGATTTCCGAAAACAAACTGGAACACACGCGCACGCAGGAATACGCCTCATATATTATAGAAGCAATCACCTACAACAGACTGTATAAGCTGGGCGGCAACGTACCGAATAACGGCCTGATTACAAACCTGCCTGCAGACGCCTGCGTAGAAGTCCCCTGCCTCGTAGACGCATCCGGAATCCAGCCCGTCTTCGTAGGCGACCTGCCGCTGCAGCTGGCGGCGCTCAACCGGACCAACATCAATCCGCAGCTCCTTACGATAGAAGCGGCGCTCACCGGCAAGAAAGAACATATTTATCATGCGGCCATGCTTGACCCGCATACCTCCGCAGAACTTACGATCGATGAAATTGTGGCAATATGCGACGAACTGATCGAAGCGCACGGCAGTTGGCTGCCCGCATACCGATAACATGAATATACTGATCACATTGGATAACCGCTATATCGAACCGGCACGTGTGATGCTTTCTTCCCTGCAGCGCAAAAACAGACAGACTGCGCTGGATGTCTATGTCCTGCATTCTTGTCTGACGGAAGAAAGCCTCGCCGCGCTGCGGAGCATACTGAATCCGGAATTCTGCAGGCTTTTCCCGATTTATGTAAACGACAGGCTGCTCTCGTTCGCGCCGACTACGGATCGGTATCCGCAGGAAATGTACTACCGGATTTTCGCGGCGCGCTACCTGCCGGCGGACATCGACCGCATTCTGTATCTGGATCCGGATATCGTGATTAACGGCAAACTGCAGGAATTGTACGACACGCCGCTGGATAACTACCTGCTTGCCGCCGCCACGCATGTCCGCGAGATCATGCGTAAAATCAACGTGCTCCGTCTTGGGATGCACGAAGACGGTACATACATCAATTCCGGCGTGCTTCTGATGAACCTGAAACGATTGCGGGAAGAACAGGATTACCACAAAGTATTCAAATATATCAAAAAATATAAAAACCTGCTGACGCTTCCCGACCAGGATGTGCTCAGCGGATTGTATTCAAACCGCGTTTTACCGATCGATGCCTGCCGCTACAACATGACGGAACGGCTGTTTACGTTATATTTTTCTTCCGAGGCATGGCGCGATATCAACTGGGTCAGAGCAAATTCCGCGATCATACACTATTGTGGAAGGAATAAACCGTGGAAGGAAAATTACATCGGCAAGCTGGATGTCTTCTACCGCTTCGCCGTAAAGCAAATGAAGGTCTTTGAAGAATGATAACGAAGCAAAACATTGAATCTGTCTTGAAATACATCCTTTCTTTTTTGAAATGGGTGGCAATGGGAATTTTAACAGGCGTGATCATCGGGGTGGTCGGCGCCGCTTTTGCGTATTGCGTAAAATGGGCTACGAATTTTCGTACGGCGCATTCTTATATCGTATTGGGGCTGCCGCTTGCCGGCCTTTTTATCGTCTTTTTATACCGCATGGCCGGCATCAAAAAAAGCCGCGGCACCAATCTCGTTCTGATGTCCGTGCGCACGGATGATCCGATCCCGCTTGTCATGGCGCCGCTCATATTCTTCAGTACGGTGCTGACGCACCTGTTCGGCGGCAGCGCCGGACGCGAAGGCGCCGCGCTTCAGCTCGGCGGCAGCATTTCCCAAAACCTGGGACGGCGCATGGGCTTCGACCGGGGCGGTCAGAAGATTTTAACGATGTGCGGAATGAGCGCCTGTTTTGCGGCATTGTTCGGCACCCCGATGACTGCCGCAATCTTTGCCATGGAAGTCATCAGCGTCGGCATCATGCATTATTCGGCGCTCGTCCCCTGCGCGGTTTCCTCGATTACCGCCGCCTATCTTTCCGGTCTTCTGGGAAGTACCCCGGAACATTTTACCGTCACGGGAATTCCCATCGCTTTTAACATCCCCGACGCGCTCAAAGTCTT
>CABQCN010000316.1 GCA_902462635.1 uncultured Oscillospiraceae bacterium | reverse complement strand
TTAATGTTCGGATACGTCATACGAAGAACAGAGAATATTCTATTTTCTTGAAAAATAGTATACATAAATATCATATATTTGGAGGATTATACTTTTATGGCACAATTATCAAAAAATAAAAAGAAACTGAGAATCATCCCGCTTGGCGGAATATGCGAAATCGGCAAAAACCTGACCGTTTTCGAGACTGACAACGATATGATTCTCGTGGATTGCGGCGTTGCGTTTCCGGAAGACGATATGCCCGGGATCGATGCGGTGATCCCGGATTTCACCTATATTATTCAAAACAAGGACAAACTCCGCGCCATTATTCTTACGCATGGCCATGAAGACCATATCGGCGCGCTTCCTTATTTTCTGAAGGAAGTCAATGTTCCGATTTACGGTACAAAGCTGACGCTGGCGCTCGTTGAGAAAAAACTGGAAGATTTCAATCTTGCCGCTTCCGCAAATCTACAGATCGTAAAGCACAGCGAAATGATCATGAAGGGCGATTTCTGTATCGAATTTATCCGCACGAACCACAGTATTGCAGACGCCAGCGCGCTTGCGATCATCACGCCGTGCGGCATCGTAATCCATACCGGCGATTTTAAAGTCGACTATACCCCGATCGACGGCGCGCCGATCGATTTAATGCGTTTCGCCGAGCTAGGAGAGAAAGGTGTCCTGCTCCTGATGGCAGACAGTACGAATGCGGAAAGAAAAGGATTTACCATGTCGGAAAGAACGGTCGGATCCACGTTCGACGATATCTTTTCCAGAACCAAAGGGCGCCTGATCGTAGCGACGTTTTCTTCCAATATCCACAGAGTCCAGCAAATTATCGATACCGCCGTCAAATTCAACCGGAAATGCGTCGTCTGCGGCAGGAGCATGGTAAACGTCATCGATGTCGCACTGCAGACGGGGTATATGCAGCATACGGAGAATACGCTGATCGATATGGAAGATATCGATAAATATCCGCCGGAGCAGCTGGTTGTCATCACGACCGGCAGCCAGGGCGAGCCAATGTCGGCGCTGACGCGTATGGCAGTGGCGACACACCGGCAGATCGACATCGTGCCGGGCGACACCGTAATTATTTCCGCCAGCCCGATTCCGGGCAACGAAAAGCCGATCAATAAGATGATCGATGAACTTTTCAAGCGCGGCGCCAACGTAATCTATAAATCGCTCGCAGAAGTGCACGTTTCCGGGCACGCCTGCGCGGAAGAATTGAAATTGATTCAGGCAATCGTCAAACCGAAATATTTTATGCCGGTGCACGGCGAATTCCGTCACCTCACGCGCCATAAGAACCTGGCAGTCGATATGGGGATGCCGGAAGAAAACATATTTATTATGGAGAACGGCAGAGTTCTGGAATTCAACGGCAGCGAAATCAAGACGGACGAAACCGTTATTTCCGGAAACGTGCTTATCGATGGACTCAGCGTCGGCGATGTCGGCAATATCGTTTTGCGCGACCGGCGTCATCTGGCGGAAGACGGCCTGATCGTAGCCGTCATGTCGATCAATTCCACAACCGGCGAGGTGCTTTCCGGTCCCGACATCATCTCAAGAGGTTTTGTGTATATGCGCGAATCGGAAGAAATGATCACGCATATCAAAGAAGTGACGTTCGACGCCCTCAACCGCACCGATTCCCTTTCCGCTCCAAGAAGGCACGACTGGGCGCTCAAAAAGACGAGCATCCGCGATGCAATTCACAATTATGTATATGAACAAACGAAACGGAATCCGATGATTCTGCCGATCATTATGGAAATCGATCCCAAAAATTTATCCTGACGATTTTGGGAAAACGGGAAGAAGCGGAGGACGCAGGATGGCGCAAAACAGATTGACCGCATTTCTAAAAAATCTTTTGCACTCGTTTCTGATGCGTCCTCTTTTTCTGGTATTTTTATGCAGTGTTTTTTCTACTGTGGTTTTATTGATCGTTTTTTTGTTTTTATTCGGCGCCTCTGCGGGAGATCTTTTTCTGAGCGCCCTTTTCTGTCTGCTGATCGGATTCTTTTTTATATACCCGATCTTTCTGACAATTGCAAATGCGGTTTTTATCCCGTTCTGCCGCGCAGCAGATCTTTCTTCGGCTCTGGCGGAGAAAAAACTTGAACTCGTTACGATTTTATTCGGCGCGTTTTTGTCTTTTTTTCACATCTACTTTCAGCTTTCGGATATTATTTTTGTAGATCGCACCATTCCGCTTTACGGGAAAGAGCTCCATTTCCCGATTGCAAAATTTGCGATCCCAACGCTGGCAGTGATCGCGGCGGTCGCAACTGCCGCTTATTTCCTATTGCGGTTTATTCCGCCAAATAAGATTCCTTCCATTGTCACGATCATCTGCATTGCGGCTATCTGTCTCGGCATTGCCGAATGCGCGGTGTGGATCGTGCAGATCTTCCGTTTTGATTTTTATATCTTTCTTTTGATCCTTTTCCCGCTGAACTGCATCCTGATCGGCATCCGGACGATTCTGGAAGTTTCGCAGCAACGGAAAAGGATAGGAACTTCCGCCAAAAATTGGCCGTTCGCTGCGCTCGGCGCATCGTTGCTCCTCCTTGGTCTGCTGATCGGGATTCTCGCATTATGCGGACAACCCGCGGGCAGTATTGTAAAAGCCTGGACGGATACGGCAGACTGGAACCTTTCGCGGCATGC
>CABQCN010000315.1 GCA_902462635.1 uncultured Oscillospiraceae bacterium | reverse complement strand
GTGATGGTGCCGCCCGTACCGACGCCGGCAATAAAGATGTCAACGGTTCCGTCGGTATCCCGCCATATTTCGGGGCCGGTAGAAGCGCGGTGCGCGGCAGGATTGACGGGATTTACAAATTGTCCCGGGACGAAACTGCCTGGGATCGAGCTCCGCAATTCTTCCGCTTTGGCAATCGCGCCCTTCATGCCTTCCGCACCTGCGGTCAGTACGATTTCGGCGCCGTACGCAGCCATAAGCTTGCGCCGCTCGACGCTCATGGTGTCCGGCATGACGATGATGGCGCGGTATCCTTTGGCAGCGGCAACGGCGCATAAGCCGATTCCGGTATTGCCGCTTGTCGGCTCGATAATGACCGCGCCGCTTTGCAGCAACCCGCGTCTTTCCGCATCTTCTATCATGGCCAGAGCGACTCTGTCTTTTACGCTTCCGGCGGGATTGAAACACTCCATTTTACCGTATATGGAAGCGCCGGTTCCGGTTTCTTCGGGACCGTACAGTTTTAAAAGCGGCGTGGCGCCGATGAGTTCGGTAATTGAATCGTATACATTCATGCAAAATGTCCTCCGAAATGATATATTTAAGAAAAAGTATAGCAGGAAAAAGCCGCGTTGTAAACGTAGCGATTCCGGTTGACAGACCGGACGCGATCCGTTAAAATCCCCATCAGCAAAGGAAAGGACGGAAAATCGGATGTTTGACGTTACTGCGATCGGAGAACTGTTGATTGATTTTACGGAATGCGGCGTTTCGGAGAATGGTATGCGGATTTTTGAACGGAATCCCGGCGGCGCGGTTGCAAACGTGGCGGCGGCAGTTTCAAAATTGGGCGCTTGCGCGGCGTTTATCGGAAAAGTGGGAAGCGATATGCATGGGGATTTCCTGCGGGACACCATGGAGGAAACGGGCGTGGATACGGAAGGGTTAATCCGTACGGAGGAAGCGTTTACAACGCTTGCATTCGTAGCGCTGCGCCCGGATGGGGAACGAACGTTTTCTTTTGCCAGAAAACCGGGAGCCGATCTGCTGCTGCGCCCGGAAGAAATCGACCGCGGAATTCTCGACCGCACGAAAATTTTACATACGGGTTCGCTTTCCCTTGCGGAGGAACCGTGCCGGAGCGCCGTACTGCAAGCGCTTGATTATGCAAAAAAACACGAGAAAATAATTTCTTACGATCCGAATTACAGGGCGTCGTTGTGGGATTGCGAGAAAACCGCGACAAAATACATGCGGCGGCTTGTAAAATATGCGGATCTGATCAAAATCTCCGAAGAAGAAATAGTTTTGATTACGGGGAGCGCCGATCCGGAGAAAGCCGCGCGCATTTTACGGGAAGCGGGCGCAGCCTGCGTGGCGGTAACGCTCGGCGCGGAGGGCGCGCTCGTTTCTGCGGGAGAGGAATGCAGGTATGTCGCGCCGTTCCCGGTAGAAAAAGCAGTCGATACTACCGGCGCAGGCGACTCCTTCTGGGGTGCGTTTCTGTATCGTTTTATCTGTAGCGGAAAGCAGCTGCGGGACATCACGGCGGCGGATGCGGCGGATTATGCGGTGTGGGGAACTGCAGCGGCGGCGCTTTGTATTCAAAATAGGGGAGGAATTCCCGCGCTACCGCCGCTTGCGGCAGTGGAAGCGCTTATAGCGGAACGGAACACCTGAGTTCATATGCGGGTGCGGCATAATGATACTCTCCTGTAAATAGTTCCGTTTCGATCACGATTTTCACACCGGAACGTGAAAATATGCCGGGGAAAAGCGCCGGCGCATTTTTTATTGCGCCGGGAGAGGCTTTTTGACAAAGATATTCACACGCGGGAATTTTTAAAAAGGAAAGCGATGCTGCGTGCGGTTCCGTATGATTCGTAAGAAGTTCTACGAATACGAATTTTTCCGTCTCCGTTTCCGCAAACCGGTATAAAAGTCCCGTTTCGTAACCGATTTGCATCCCGTTTTCTACGATTTCCAGCATCAAACGATTTAATTTTATATTATAAGATTCCGTTTCCGTGTCCTCTTCATAAGGGGCGACGCAATATATTTTATCCGGCATGAAAAACTTTTTTTGTATGCCGGGATTGTTATAAATTTCCGTACGCCTGATTTCTTCTTGAAATTCGTCGATCAATTGCAGACCGTCCCGGATCGTCTTTATTTTCTTTTCTGCGACTTGTCTGCCGTGTTCCAATAATTTCGTATAGTAAATCCTGCCGCTTGTTTCCTCGGAAAATTTTGTAAAATCTTTCAGCGGGATATCGAGTTCCAAGCAGACTTTGATCGCTTCTACGATGTATAACTGCGAAAACGTATAATATCTGTATCCGGAATCCCGGTCGGTATACGCCGGCTTCAAAATCCCGAGGCGGTCGTAATACCGCAGGGATTTTATGCTGACGCCTGAAAGCTTCGCCAGATTGCCGATGGATAATAAATTTTTTTTGCGCGTCATGTTATCGCCCCTTGACTCTGCCATAATGGGATACTTTATGATAATACCGTTTCGAACAATTTTGTCAATCTATTGTGCGAAAAGAAAGCGGAGGATCATCATGGAAAATTCACTGGATCGAAAGATAACGAAAGGGATGCTGCTGCGTTTTTCGTTTCCAACGATCTTATCGATGATTTTTATGAGTATTTATACGACCGTGGATGGCGTCTTCGTTTCGCGGCTCGTGGGAACGG
>CABQCN010000314.1 GCA_902462635.1 uncultured Oscillospiraceae bacterium | reverse complement strand
AAAAATCCGCCAATGAAAAAAGAAAAATAGAAGGGCAAGTGCCGCCGGATGGTTTCCTCTGGTTTTATATAAAAAATTAAAAGTAAAGAAAAATGGGAATTAAGATCGCGTTATAGATTAAAAAAACCGAAATATAGGCGGAACGTACAGCGCGGAGCTTTTCTGCGGAAATATATTTCTTGAAAGAGTAGGAGATGGCCAAACACCATAGAAATGCGAATATAAAGAAAATATGATAGACGGTTTTCTGAAATTCGCCGCCGTAAGCGCCCTTGAAAATTCGGAAGAAAGTGGATAACACCGGAGAAAGTAAAAAAGGAACAGCAAACAGTATGACTTTGAAAATTCCTGATTTTTTGATACCTCCCATATGAACATCTCCCGGAATTAAAAAAAATAAAATATAATACTAACAAATCTATGGTAACATACTCTATTGGGAGAGTCAATAAAGCGCTCGTCAGAATTCGTATTGTAAGAAATAAAGATCGTATAGTATAATGGCAGGCAGAGGATGGTGATCTCTTATAAAACAAGCGGAACGCGCAAAAAGACAATATTGGAATAAAAAATATATAATCGCTGCGGCTGCGCTTCTGCTCTGTCTCATTCTTGCCTTTCTTGGAATCTATATAAAAACCAGCGGAGATATGACGGAATCCCTTTCTCTTAAAACGGAAAAACTGCATGCAATTGAAGGAATCACCATCAGAACCGAAGACAACAGGCGGGCGGAACTCCGAGGAACGCTTCCCGCGTCGATTCGCAGCGAAGAATGCCTGATCTTTCAGACAAAGGGGAATGCCGCCGAGGTTTTTATCGACGACCGCCTCATTTATAGCTACGGCACAAACGTATATTTCTGCGGCGGCGACTCCTGCGGGAATGAAATGCTGCCATCGGTTTATTGCATCGTACCGATTCCGGAAGACAGCCGCGGCGCCGCGTTCACGATAAAATTTACATCCACCTATCCCAAAATGAATATTCCCGAGCTGCTGCTGGGAAGCAAAAGCGAAGCATATTACAATCTTATCCGGGAAAACTTTTTTACGGTGATTTTCTCCGTGCTTTCCGTCGTGTTGGGAATCGTACTGATTGTTTTTCAGGTGCATTCGCGTTTCTCACAAAAAATAAAAATAAAGGATAAATACGTTTTGTACTGGGGCATATTCTGTATCCTGAGCGGGATCTGGGTGCTTACGGACAGCCCGGTTCTGCAGATGGCCTCCGGCCGCGCAATGCTTTTCTTCCTGCTGTCTTTCTACGCGTTCATGCTCCTGCCGATTCCGTTTCTGTTTTTTATAAAAAATTTCTGCGGGTTCGATGGAACGGCCGGTAAAATATATGATGTCTCCGCGCTGGTATTCGCCGTGAATTTTATTTTACAGAATATCCTCTATCTCGCCGCCGCGGCGGAGCTCCGGAGGATGCTGGTTGTCACGCATTCCCTGATCGCGATAGGGTTCCTCCTGATATTCGCGACGCTGATCCCAAAATATATCCGCGCGAAAACGCCAACGGGAAAATATATTCTGATTGCGATGACGATTTTTGTGGCATTCGGCATCCTCCAATTCGTACAATTCTATTTTATCGGGCAGGAGCACAACAATTCACTTTATCTGCGGATCGGGATGCTTTTGTTTACTTTTACGCTGGCGGTCTTTGTGCTGCGGCAGAATTCCGTGCTGTTCGAAGAAGCCACGAAAATTGAGGTTTACAAAAAACTGGCAATGTACGACGCCTTGACACAATGCGAAAACAGAGCCGCGATGGATTTTTACGTCAAAGAAGCGTATCCCGAGGGCGGACAGCCGCACACGATCGGATTTGCGGTGATCGACCTAAACAATCTGAAAGAAACGAACGATACGTTCGGACATGTGGAAGGCGACGCCCTGATCCAGGATACCGCGGAATGCCTGAGGATGTCCTTCGATGAGCGCGTCAAGTTCTACCGAACCGGCGGAGACGAATTTTATATCATTTTCAGCGATATCGGCAGCATGGAGCATCAGATCCGCAAACTTTATGAGATCGCAGGCGAATACAATGCTTGCCACGCGCGGAAAATTTCTTTTGCTATGGGTACCTGTGTCGGCGATATCCGGGATTACCGGGATATCCGGCATATGCTGAAGCTGGCGGATGACGCGATGTACGTACAGAAAGGCCAGATGCACAAAGCACCCGAACCCCTCGAGTGTAACATATAATTGATTCTTTTAAGGAGCTGTTTTTATGAGAAAAACGAAAATAGTTTGTACGATCGGACCGGCATGCGACAGCGAGGAACTGCTGACAGAAATGTGCAAAGCGGGCATGAACGTGGCCAGGCTCAATTTCTCCCACGGTACGCATCCGGAACATCTCGAACGGATCAACCGCATTAAGAGAGTGCGGGAGAAACTCGGGCTGCCGATTGCCATTATGCTCGACACGAAAGGCCCGGAATATAGGATTAAAACGTTCAAGGACGGCAGCGTCGTGCTGAATGCCGGAGACACCTTCGTTTTTACCACGCGGGAGGTGGAGGGCGACCGGACGTGCGTATCGGTCAGTTATGCCGGCCTCGTTTCGGATATGAAAATCGGGGACCGTATTTTACTCAATAATGGATTGATGGAATTTCGGGTCACGGATCTGACGGATACGGATATCGTATGCGAAGTCGTCACCGGCGG
>CABQCN010000313.1 GCA_902462635.1 uncultured Oscillospiraceae bacterium | reverse complement strand
GTCAAAAATCCGAGGCGTCCTTTCAGTTCTTTCAGGATCGTTTCCGCAATAATCGTTTTTTCCTCCGAAAGCTGTAATCCGCTGATAAATTCCAATGCGTTTTCCACCGACATCTGCGTAAACGCCGCGATATCCAGATCGCCCACGGTAAATGAGAGCGCATTTTCATTGAGGCGCTTTCCGCCGCACTGCGGACAGACGCATTCCGTCATGTAATATTCCAGCGGATACGTTTCAAAATTCCCCTCCATTTTACGCGCGTACCGTTCTTCAAGCGAAGCGATCAATCCATGATATTCTCCGCCGTCGCCGGATATGATGATTTCTTTCACAGGATCCGGATATGACGCAAAGTCCTGGTTCATGTCGAATTTATACTTTTTTGCGATTTTTTCGATGATGGCTACGCGCTGGGCGATCGTATAATCCAAAAGCATCGCCATTCCGAGATCGTAAAACGTCCGGTGTCCGATCCTGCTGGCGAAATACCCTTTATCGAATTGCAAAATTTTACCGAGTCCGGCGCACCGCGGGCAAGCTCCCATCGGACTGTTGAAAGAAAACAGCTTCGGACTGATTTCCGGCAGACTGATCCCGCATTCCGGACAGGCGTAATTGCTGCTGAACATCAGATCGTACGTTTCCTGTTTCCCGGGTTCCTCCACATTTACCAGCGCGATCCCGGAGGCAAGCGTCAATACGATTTCCAGGGAATCGCTGAGCCGGCCCTGCAGGCCTTCGCGCATTACAAGCCTGTCCACAACGACGTCAATATGATGGATTTTATAGCGGTCAAGCGTAATTTCCTCGTCCAGACTGTATATTTCCCCATCCACCCGTACGCGGGAATACCCTTTTTTGCGGAGCGTTTCGATCAGGCGCGTATATTCCCCTTTGCGGCCCCTGACGACGGGCGCCATTAACTGAATTCTGCTTCCCTCCGGCAATTGTAAAATCTGGTCGGTCATCTGGTCAATCGTCTGCGTATATATTTTCTTTCCGCATTTCGGGCAGTGCGGCTCCCCCGTCCTCGCGTATAACAATCTGAGATAGTCATAAATTTCCGTTACCGTGCCTACCGTAGAACGCGGATTTTTCGAAGTCGTTTTCTGATCGATCGAAATTGCCGGCGACAATCCGTCGATCCGGTCGACATCCGGCTTTTCCATCTGGCCGATAAACATCCGCGCATAGGACGAAAGCGATTCCATATAGCGCCGCTGTCCTTCGGCGTAAATCGTTTCGAACGCCAGCGATGATTTGCCGGAACCGCTGAGTCCTGTGAGCACAACAAGCTTGTCCCGTGGGATCTTCACATCGATATTTTTTAAATTATTTTCTCTTGCGCCGTGAACCGTAATATATTCTTGTTTCATTTTCTCTCACTTCTTTTATTGTATCATTTTCAGTTTTTTAATGGTATCGCGTATTTTCGCAGCGTCCTCATAGCGCAGATCGCCCGCCGCTTCCGCCATGCGGAACGTCAGTGTCTCGATCAGCGTGTCAATGGGCATATTCTGTTCTTCTTCCGTAAGCTCCATCGCCATATCGAATTTTGTTTTCGGCGCTTTGGCAGCGATCCTGCCGCCGTCTTTCGTGATGCCGCCGCTTGCGATTTCACCAATCACATCCGAGGTTCCGCCGTCTTTGATGCGCGTCGAATCAATGATTTCCCGCACGCTCTTAACGATCGTCTTCGGCGTAATATGATGCTTCTGATTGTATTCGCTTTGTATTTTCCGCCTTCTGTTCGTTTCACGGATCGCGTATTGCATGGATTCCGTGATTTCATCCGCGTACATTATGACGCGTCCCTCTACGTTTCTCGCAGCGCGCCCGATCGTCTGAATCAAAGAAGTTTCGCTGCGCAGAAAGCCGGCCTTGTCCGCATCCAGGATCGCAACCAGAGAGACCTCGGGAAGATCCAGTCCTTCCCGAAGCAGGTTGATGCCTACCAGCACGTCGAACGCGCCTGTCCGCAGATCCTTTATAATTTCCATTCGCTCAATGGATTTGATATCGGAATGCAGATAACGGACGCGGATTCCGACGTTGCCCAGATATTCGGTAAGGCTTTCCGCCATTTTCTTGGTCAGCGTCGTTACCAGAATCCGCTGCCCTTTCGCTGTGATCTGCCGGATTTCCCCGATCAGGTCGTCGATCTGCCCTTCCACCGGCCGCACGATGATTTCCGGATCGATCAGCCCCGTAGGACGTATGACCTGCTCTGCGATTTCCGACGTCCGTTCCCGTTCGTATTTCGCGGGTGTCGCGCTGACATAAATCACCTGATGAATTTTATCTTCAAATTCATTAAATTTCAGAGGACGGTTATCCATTGCCGAAGGAAGGCGGAAGCCGTATTCCACGAGCGATTCTTTCCGGGCGCGGTCTCCGTTGTACATTGCCCGCACCTGCGGGATCGTTGCGTGCGATTCGTCGATAAACATCAGGAAATCGTCCGGAAAATAATCCATAAGCGTATACGGCCTGCTACCGGGAGTCCGTCCGCTGATATGCCTGGAATAATTCTCGATTCCGCTGCAGAATTTCGTTTCCCGCAAAAGTTCCATATCGTAGCGCGTCCGCTGCTCCAAACGGTATGCTTCCAATATTTTTCCCTGCTCCTTAAAATATTGTACGCGTTCTTCCATTTCTTCCAGAATACTGCCGACGGCCCGCTCCATTTTTTCATCT
>CABQCN010000312.1 GCA_902462635.1 uncultured Oscillospiraceae bacterium | reverse complement strand
CATAAACGGAAAGATCGATATCCTGGAAACGCGTCGCCCATTTGCCCCAATAACCGGATTCCGGACCGCCGGAAGAATACGCGTATCCGATGAAAGAAATCGGATCGTCCAGTTGGATGTGGCCGTTCGGCCGCTTTGAAATCCCCATATTATGACAGAATTGTGAAATACCGGTTCGGATCACCGCAACCTGTTCGAACGTGATCCCGTCATTGGATTCCATGATGCAGATTCCGCTGGATGCGGTAAAACGGTTATAGGTGGAAAATGCGAGAAATTTACCGTAATCTTCCACGTAAACGACGTCGCAGGAATCCTGGCCGGAGCCTTTTTTATAGGCAACTCCCTGATACCGCATCGTCGCGGGCCAATTTTCATCCGTGGAATCCGCGGTGGCAACCATTTCAAAGTCGCCATCCGGACAAGTCCAGGTATAATAACAATATAGCGTGCCATCCAGCTCCACGAAGCTCAGTTCGCCTGCGCCCCAGGAGGAATCCGCTTCGTCGTAATATACGATCGGCTGCGGGTCTCCGCCCCAGCCGGAGCCGTTCCATTTTTCATAGGGGCCGTCCGGATTCGGCGATCTGGCAACGAAACAATTGTTGTTGATCCCGCCGTTCGTACTGACGATCGTAGAGGTATATCCCATATAATAATACCCGCCGAAATAAATGACGCCGGGATCGCAGACGGAATAATGGTCCATGGAATCGGGCGTCGGCTGCAATACGACTTTTTCTTTGCTCCAGGTTTGCCCGCCGTCGTCGGAATGTTTATACGTAAACCAATCCCATTCTCCAAGCGTTCCGGGCGTGGCGAACCAGGCGTCGATGCTGCCATCCGGATAATAAAGAATACTTGGGCCGTACCGGTACCCCCATTCGTTCTCTACCGGCGCATAAACATCATATCCGTCGCCGGTCGTTGTCATTGTAAAATGAAAGTTTTCATCGGCCGTTACGCGTTCCAGTTCGTCCCGGAAGATCCGCGGATCTTCCGTAGGCTCCGGATTTTTCTCATCCCGGTTGTCACACGCCGCGCCGGAAGACATCAATACTACCAATATGCCGGCAAAAATCATTTTAAACGCAAATTTCAAGGTTTGCCGGACGCTTCGTTTTCCCATAAGTTTCACCTCGTTAAAATATACTAGCAATATAGTACTGTAAGTCGTAAATAAAATCAATATGTTTTGTATAATTTATGTATAAAAACTCTTTCGAGGTCCTGATTATAATTTTTAAACATGAATTTTTCTTGAAAGATATTTTTGAATGCTGTATACTATTCGAGATTGTAGTTTATTCTATATGCTTAGGAGGCAGAATATGAGAAAAAAATGGATCGCTGTAATCGCCGCTGTAATAATCGCCATCGGGATGTTGTCTTCCTGCACGCAAGAAGACAAAGATAAAATCCATCTTGACAGCAAAAATCCTGTAACCATCGAAGTTTGGCATTATTATAACGGCGCGCAGAAAGCCGCGTTTGATAAACTGATTACGGAATTCAACGAAACGGTGGGAATGGAGAAAGGCATCATCGTGGAGGGCGTCAATCAGGGAAACGTGAACGAATTAATGGAGAAGATTATTGATTCCGCGAACAAAAAAGTCGGTTCCGATCCGATTCCGAACGTGTTTGCCGCGTACGCCGATACGGCGTGGCAAATCGACCAGATGGGACTGGTCGCAGATTTGGGACAATATCTGACGCAAGAAGAAATCTCAGAGTATATCCCCTCTTATATAGAAGAAGGCCGTATGGGGGCAGATCAGGCCCTGAAGATTTTTCCGACTGCGAAATCCACGGAAGTATTGATGCTTAATAAAACCGATTGGGATAAATTTGCGGAAGCAACGGGCGCTTCTCTGGAAGAATTAAAGACGATTGAAGGCATCACGCGCCTTTCGGAAAAATATTACGAATGGACGGATTCTCTTACGCCGGACATTCCGGAAGATGGAAAAGCTTTTTTTGGACGCGATGCGATGGCCAATTATTTGATCATCGGCTCAAAACAGCTGGGAACGGAAATTTTTACCGTTAAAGGGGGAAAAGTAGAGTTCAAAATCGAGGAAGAAGTATTCCGGCGCCTGTGGGATCATTATTACGTTCCGTTTATCAACGGATATTTTGCCGCAAACGGCAAATTCCGTTCCGACGATGCAAAAGTCGGCGATCTGATCGCTCTGGTTGGTTCGACGACTTCCGCTACGTATTTTCCGAGCGAAGTGATGTCCGGCGAAGAAAGCTATCCGATCGATTCTCTCGTAATGCCCGCGCCGCGTTTTGAAAACGGGGCCGCTTATTCCGTGCAGCAAGGCGCCGGCATGGTGGTATCGAAATCGACGAAAGAAAAAGAATACGCTTCCGTCTTATTTTTGAAGTGGTTCACCGAAGCGGAACGGAATCTGGAGTTTGCGGCGTTTTCCGGCTATCTGCCAGTCAAAGAATCCGCGAACGATATCGATAAACTGCACAAATTGCTGGAAAAATCCGGTAATACCATGAGTGATACCATGAAGAAAACCTTTGACGCCGCGTTCCAGGTTACATCGGAGCAAAGGCTTTATACGAACCAAGCCTTTACGGGCGGAACGGATGCAAGAGCCGTCCTGGAAAACTCGCTTTCCGGCAAGGCGGCTGCCGATCGCGCCCAAGTCGTAAGCAAAATGCAGGCGGGCGCCAGCCGAGCC
>CABQCN010000311.1 GCA_902462635.1 uncultured Oscillospiraceae bacterium | reverse complement strand
ATTAGGATATAAACAATTTTTTTCATTCGGCCGGCGTTCTCTCTCCCCTTATCTCAACGCTTCGATCTGATGTCTGCCCGAAGGAAGATAAAGGACAAGGCAGTTCTTCTCCGTCGGGAAGGTATCTACCGGGTAAATCCTGCCGTTTACGGTAACTGTTTTCGCATCTTTATCGAAGATCGGAAGATACAACGTTGCATAGGATTCTTTCGGCACAGTGACGATGTAAGTAAACGTATCTTCTTCCATATACCAGGAAGCTTCAATGGTCCCGGAAACGGACGTATAGGAAGCCCGTACCCATTTGATGCGTTCCTGCCCGTACGGCATTTCATAATCCTCGCGCGTATCGGGCTTCGGCTGGAAAAGAATATGCCGGAACCCGGGCTTTTCCTCATCCGTTTCGATCCCTGCCATATATTTATACATCCATTCCGCCACCGCGCCGTAAGCATAATGGTTGAAGGAGTTCATGCCGACGTCTCCGAATCCGCTCTCTTTCGTATAAGAATTCCACCGTTCCCAAATCGTCGTCGCGCCCTGATAAATACTGTAAAGCCAGGATGGATTCTCTTTTTGCAGCAGCAGCGAGTACGCCAGATTGCTTTCGCCGATTTCGCTCAGCGTCTGGTTCAGAATCGCCGAGCCTACGAAGCCCGTACTCAGGCGGTATCCATTCTTCTCGATTTTCTTCGCAAGCTCTTTTCTTGCTTCCTCCCGATAGTCTTCAGGGAGAAGATCGAATTTCAGAGACAAAAGATATGCCGTTTGGGAAGTCTGTTTTAATTTCCCCGCTTCATCCAGATACACTTTTTGAAAATGGCTGCGGATTTTTGTATAAAGCACGCGATATTCTTCCGCTTTTTCGGCATATTCATCTCCCGGTTCTTTTGACAATGCCGCGGACATTTTGCTGACAAGGAGCGCGTCATACGCATAATACGCGATGAAAACCAGCCTGTTCTCCGTCGCCTCATATGCCAGCCAGTCTCCGTACGTCGGGTGCGGCCCCTCCAGATTGGTAACGCTGAGATAATCCATGTAATCCAGCATGGAAGAATAGCATTCTTCCAGGATGCTGAGATCTCCGTACATTTTATAAATGGTGTACGGTACGATGATTCCCGCATCGCTCCATGCGGATCCGCCTTCCCCTACGACGCGGGAGCGCGGAATCACGTCCGTATAGGCGCCGTATTCCCGTTGACTGTCCCGCGCATCCTGGAGCCATTTGTGGAAGAACGCGCAGACATCGGCATTATACGCCGCAGTGCAGGCAAACACCTGCGTATCGCCCGTCCAGCCCAGGCGTTCATCCCGCTGCGGACAATCCGTAGGAACGCTCAGATAGTTGCCGCGCTGACCCCACAAGATATTACTGAAAAGCCGGTTGACGTCTTTGTCGGATGTTTCGATAAAACCCGTTTCTTTGTTGTCGGATCCGACCACGTCGCAGCGGAATGCAAGAATCTCAATATCGTCATCCGCGGAGATCTCTACGTAACGGAAGCCGTAGAAGGTAAAAGCCGGCCTGTATTCTTCGCCGCTTTCCCTGCCGCACAATATATACTTTCCTTTTGCTTTCGCGCTCCTGTAATTCGCCGTATATAAAGAGCCTTCCGGACCATCGTTCCCCCTGGATTTCATTCCGCTGTCATTGCACATTTCGGCATGGCGGATGGTAACGGTCGTATTCTGATTTCCTTTTACCGTAAAATGTTCCCAGCCTACCATGTTCTGCCCCAAATCGTATAGGACCGTTTCTCCCTTTTTCAGGGGAAGATGCAGCGCCGCCGCGGGCGACTCGATCGTGCGAAGTACGTGGATCGCGCCGAAATCCGTTCCGTTCTGATCGATCCGGTCATAGACGAGCGCCGTTACCGGTTTCATGTCCAGAAATTCGCGGATTCTTACGCTCGGCCCCACTTTCGGGGAAATAACGCCTTTAAAGTTTTTGAATTCATACGGTACTTTCCAGGTTTTACTCTTCGGATACTCCGGCCGGGAAATGGTTTCGTATGAATCGTAATTTGCATTATAGACTTCCCCGTCCCAGATATCCGCATACCGCACGGGGCCGGATGTGGTACCGCGCCAGGTAAGGTCGGAACAGATCGTCTCTATATCGCCATTCTGATATTCCGTCTCGATCACGCAGATAAAAGCGGTATCATTCTCTCCATATGTATCCAGCGAAATTCTTCCGGCCCACCATCCGGAAGAAACCGGTACTGCAACGGCATTATCCTGCGCCGCAAAAGGCGTAACGTCATACGTATAATACAATACTCTTTTCTCATAATCCGTCCAACCCGGCATCAGTTCGTCCGTTCCGATCTTTTGTCCGTTCATATAGAGATTGAAACAGCCGAGCGCGGTGAGATGGATTTTACAGGTTTTGATCTCATCCTTTAATTTAAAACGTTTGTGAAATACAGGCAGGCCCGATCCCGTTTCGATATCGGCCTTCCGGATTTTCGTGTCGATCACATTTTCCCAGGGATTTATTTTGTTTTTTTTCCCGCGCGCATTGGATTCAAAACTGATCCATTTTGCATTCTGAAACACGTTTTCCATAAGAACACTCTCCAATCTTATTTTTATCATTCCTTAATATATTCAATGCATTCTCAGATAAATATCTCTTTTTGAGGCGTTTGTCCCTGACGCGCCCGAATTTTGCAGCGAAATCCACGCGCAGAATCCCGAAATTGGCC
>CABQCN010000310.1 GCA_902462635.1 uncultured Oscillospiraceae bacterium | reverse complement strand
GGCGCAGGCGATCCGGCACGCTTCTTCCAGCTCGTCATCGGAAGCGTTTTCGTTCCCCCATTTTAAATTTTCCCGGATCGTTCCTGTAAACAGCGTGTTATTCTGCAGGACCATGGCGATAGAATCCCGCAGATGCCGCATGGTGTATTCCCAAACAGGCCGGCCGTCTACCGATACCGTCCCGGAATCAGCCTCATAAAGACGCGGAATCAATTGTACCAGCGTCGTTTTGGAGGATCCTGTCTGACCGATTATGCCGACCGTCTCCCCTGCCGCGATTTCCAGATTGATGTCGGACAGAACACATTCCTCCGCGGTATCGCTGTATTTGAAATAAACATTGCGGAAGGAAACGGTTCCGCGCAGCACCTGCGCGTCGGTTGCCCGCGCATCGTCCAGCGCCGGCTGTTCGTCGATTACTTCCACGATTCTTTTACAGGAGGCAAGCGAGCGCGTCATCATCAGAAACACGTTGGAAATCATCATCAGAGAATTCAATACCTGTAAAACGTAGCTGAGAAACCCCGTCAGTTCGCCGACTTCCATTCCGCCGACGCTGATCAGTTTTCCGCCGAAACCGAGAATGCAAAGGATCGTGGCATACATGACGAGCTGCATGGCAGGCATATTGAGCGAAGCTGTTTTAAAAGAATATTCGGCGGTTTTTTGCAATTCTTCATTTGCCGCGCGGAATTTTTCTTCTTCCACATCACGGCGTACGAACGCCTTGACGACGCGGATCGCCAGCAAGTTCTCCTGCACGGTCTGGTTGACTTTATCGATCGCTTTCTGGAGTCTGGAATACATCGGCCTCACTTTGCGGATGATGAGAAAGAGCAAAACCGCAAGCAGCGGCGTTGCAACGAGAAAAACGAGCGCCATCTTCGCATTGATCAAAAAAGACGCCGCAATCGCCGTGATCATCATCACCGGCGCCCTGCACGCCGGACGCAGCCCGGAGGAAACCGTCGTCTGGACCGTCGTGATATCGCTCGTCAGCCTCGTCACGAGTGAAGATACGCGGAATTTGTCGATATTGGAAAAAGAAAAACCCTGTAATTTCCGATACTCTTCCTTACGGAGTTCCGCGCCGAGTCCGTTGCCGCATCTGGCGGCGAATTTTGCGCTTCCGATGCCCAACAGCAGCGCAACCAGCGCGCATGCTATCATGAGTCCGCCTCTGATAAAAATAAATGGCTTATCGCCATTTTTCACACCGACATCTATAATGTCCGCCATGATGAGCGGAATGATCAACTCAAATACGGCCTCCGCCGAGATACAGAAAA
This sequence comes from uncultured Oscillospiraceae bacterium, assembly GCA_902462635.1. Taxonomy (GTDB): domain Bacteria; phylum Bacillota; class Clostridia; order UBA1212; family UBA1255; genus Egerieisoma. The sequence goes on along the minus strand of CABQCN010000310.1, from coordinate 1,430 downwards.
TTGCAGCAATGAAACTTTTTTTATACGGTTTTATGTAGGATGCGATTCTTCTCAACACGTTCAGCAACACCTATCCTTCGATCTGTTTCATCATACGACATTTTACGCAAAAGTCAATGGAGGAATCCTGCCGGCCGCAGCGAGCCGTTCGCAAAAAGCCATGCCTTGCGTAAGAACGGAAGCCGGATCTGCCCAGTACCGGCCCTATTTCATTTTGGCGATTAATTTTTTATAAATATTTTCTTTCAGCCATTGCTCTGACGATGCGCGCAGCGCCGCCTCCGGGGAGAACCAGGCCACGCCGCTGTTCTCGTCAGGCTTTACGGAAAGCGGCTCGCGCGGATCCGCTTCGAAAAGGTATGTGAGATTCAAATGCAAATGCGACGACAGATAAGCACCGTTCTTGAGGTGTCCGTCTACGGTCAGGACTTCCAGCGAATAGAGGTCGCCCGATACGGGATGCACCGTTCGGATTCCGCTTTCCTCGGTGATTTCGCGCAGCGCCACGCGAAGCAAATCGCGCGCTCCATCCGCGTGGCCGCCGAGCCAGGCCCAGGAACGATAAATAGTATGGTACGCCAATAAAACCCGTTCCCGCTTCCGATCCGTCACCCAGGCAGAAGCCGTCATATGTGCAACTGCATTTTCCCGCGAGAAAACGTGGTCCATATTTTGCAGGCAGGATAAAATCAACGCTTTGTCTTTTGCTTCCTGCGCGTTGAACGGTTCATATTTTCCAATCTGTTCTGTCAGCTCCATTTCTTCACCATCCTTTGCGGCGTAGGAATCATTGTATCATATTTATTTCGATTCTTCCATAGGCCTGAAGCGGCAAAGCATTCTGATCCTGCCGCGGTCCTAACGAAAATATTTATGATGTTGAAGTAACCGGCGCTTTTTGCTATACTGGGACGAACGGCGGGAGCGCCGTTATTTTTCCAGGGAGGTAATGGCAGTGGAACGGATTATCAACATGCACGCGCATATTTTTCCCGTAAAAATTTCGGAGAAAGCGGTAGGCGCAATCGGAGATTTTTACGGAATCAAAATGCAGATCAAAGGAACGCCCGAATATATCATCGAGGACGGGAAAACAATCGGCGTGGAAAAATACCTGGTGAGTTCTACGGCGACGACGGGACATCAGGTGCAGTCGATCAATCGTTTTATCGCTGCGGAGCAGGAAGCGCACCCGGAATTTATCGGCTTCGGTTCGCTGCATCCGGAATACGAGGACATCGCGGGTGAAATTGACAGAATGATTTCCTTGAATTTAAAAGGGATCAAATTGCATCCCGACTTTCAGAAATTCAATATCGACGAGGAAGCGGCGTATCCGATTTACGAAGCGGCGGAGGGCCGCCTGCCGATCCTATTCCACACGGGCGACGACCGGTACGAATTTTCCAGGCCGACAAGGCTTTACAAAG
>CABQCN010000309.1 GCA_902462635.1 uncultured Oscillospiraceae bacterium | reverse complement strand
CGTCCCTGGATCCTACGCATTGTACAAATACGATTTCGTGCGGATGTTCGTTGTCGGAAGGACGCAGCAGCACGCCTTTCGTAGGGCCAGCCGCATTCATCAGGCGTTCGAGTTCCAGCGACGTGATCACGTCTTTATTCTGCGCGTAGCCGAATTCTTCGAAATTCTCGAGAGAAATGGGCCGATAGCCCGTCGCCGCGACGATCGCGCCGTACTCGCGTTCTACGATTTCCTCTTTTTGCGTAAAATCAATGGCTTTCGCCGTACAGCTTTTCTCGCAGAGCCCGCATTTTCCCGTTTTCAATTTAATACAATATTGCGGGTCGATTACGGGAACGTTCGGGATCGCCTGCGCAAAAGGAATATACACGGCGCCTCTGTTGTTCAGTCCCATGTTGAATTCGTTCGGTGCTTTGCGGGAGGGGCACTTTTCCGTACAGACGCCGCAGCCGCTGCATAGCTCCGAATTGATATATCTCGGTTTTTTCTTTATTTTTACCGTAAAATTCCCGACGAAGCCCGATACGCTTTCAATCTCGCTGTATGTAAACAAATTGATTTTCTCGTTTGCGGCCGCGTCCACCATCTTCGGCGTCAGAATACACGCCGCGCAGTCCAGCGTCGGGAACGTTTTGTCGAGCTGCGCCATTTTACCGCCGATCGTGGGAGATTTTTCCACGATATCCACTTCGTATCCGGCATCGGCGATGTCCAGAGCCGTCTGAATACCGGCGATTCCGCCGCCGATGACGAGCGCACGTTTTGTAACGTTGCTTTCCCCTGCGGTCAGAGGTTTATTTAAATTCAGCTTTGCAATCGCCGCTTTCGCTAAAATGATCGCTTTCTCCGTACCTTCGTCTTTATCTTTGTGGATCCAGGAACATTGCTCCCGGATATTGGCGATTTCCACCATATACGGGTTCAGACCTGCGGCCTGCGCCGTTTTCCGGAACGTCGTTTCATGCATCCGCGGAGAACACGAGCAGACGACGATTCCCGTAAGCCCATAGTCCCGGATCGCCTGCCGGATTCTGGATTGTCCGCCTTCCGAACACATATATTGATAATCTGTCGACACAACGACGCCCGGTTCCCCGGCGACGCTCTGCGCTACTTTTTCCACATCTACGGTGCCGGCGATGTTACTGCCGCACCAACAAACAAATACTCCGATCTTTTGCAATTTACTCACTTCCAATCTTTGCCGCTTATTTACTGTATTTCCGGAATGCGCTGACGATCGCCTGCTGCGGGATGGCTTCATCGAGCAGCTCCGGCACTTGGTTCGCCTTAAGATGATTCTCCCCCTGCTGCCTGACGACGCAAAGGCGTACCGCCTCTATGAGCTTCGCAGGTTCGACGCTGCGGGGGCATCTTTCAATACACGCAAAGCAGGAAAGACACGTCCAGATCGACTCCGATTCCATCAGTTTCCGGATCTGCCCCTTTTCAACCATAGCTACAAATTGATGGGGATGATATTCCATTTCGTTATAAGAAGGACATGTTCCAGAACATTTGCCGCATTTCATACATTTTCTCGTATTTACGCCGCTGATCCGTATCACGCGTTCCGCAAGTTCCTTTTCGTTATCCGTCACAAATACCCCTCCTTATTTTACGCCGAGCGCTTCGGCAAGCAATTCCGTAAAATAACGGACCTCCGGCTTCCCTGCTACCGTGCCGTTCGTATCCAGATTATACATGCAAAGGGGGCATGCCGTGATAATGGTGTCCGCACCCTTTGCGATCGCCGATTCCAGGATCATATTGCAGCGTTTTACCGGTATCGATTGATCCTCCAGCGTCACATATCCGCCGCAGCATTCGTTGCGGTACGGCGTAACGACCGGTTCCGCGCCGATGGCGCGGATAAAATCTTCCAGAATCGACGGATTCTCGGGATGATCGAACTGCATGACATTTGCAGGGCGCAACAGCAGGCAGCCGTAATAGGCCGCGATTTTTCTTCCCTTCAAAGGATTTTTCACAGCCGCCTTGAGGCGGTCGAAGCCGACCGCGTCCCGCAGCATTTCGAGATAATGAACGACTTTCGTTTCGCCGACATAATCCGTGTCCAATTTTAAATAATTATTGACTTTCATGCGGATATCGTCATTCGAAAGCATGTCGTCGTTCACCCTTTTTATAACATGGTGACACGCGGAACACAATGTCAATAAATCCCTTCCTTCCCGTTTGGCGCTGTCCAGCGCGCGCACGGCGGAAAGCTTTGTTGCGATTTCATCAAGCGCCAGGGGGTATACGGCGCCGCAGCACTGCCAGTTTTCTATTTCCTCTAGCGCAACGCCGAGAGCCTCTGCAGAGGCTCTCGCGTATCGGTCCAGATCTTTTGCTTTTGTTTTTAATGTGCAACCAGGATAATAACTGTAAGTCATATTCATTTTCCTTTCAGTTTTCATTTATAGGCTTTATACCATTTGCTCCGGCTTGAACACTTCGTCGAATTTCTCAGCTGTCAGAAAGCCGAGCTGTACGCACGCTTCTTTCAAAGAAATATTTTCTTTATACGCTTTCTTGGCGGTCTTTGCCGCATTGTCGTATCCGATATACGGATTGAGCGCCGTTACGAGCATCAGGGAGTTATATAAGTTATGCTTCATCTTCTCCCGGTTCGCCGTAATTCCCGCCACGCAATGATCGTTGAAAGACCGGATTCCGTCGGCCAGCAGGCGTACGGATTGCAGAAAATTATAAATGCAT
>CABQCN010000308.1 GCA_902462635.1 uncultured Oscillospiraceae bacterium | reverse complement strand
AAAGCTCTCCGGAACGCCTTCCGCGATCGGATGACCGGGATTGCAGCACCATAGGCGTTCTTTATCGCCTTCCCGCCATTTCAGCGTGCATCCGGTGCCCATCAGGAGCCGGAACGGTTTGCACATGTGCGACGAATGGAGCGGAATAAATCCCATCCCCTTCAGAACGCGTGCCTGAACCTTCTCCGCTACTGCGTCGCTGACCTTGTCATGACAGACATGGCTCCACCACAGAAGGACATCCGTGTTCTCCAGAACTTCGTCGGTCAGTCCGTTTTCTTCTTCCTCCATGAGCGCCGTTCTAACGGACATATCTTCGTTCTTTGCCAGAAAATCCGCAATTGCCCGGTGAATTCCCTGCGGATAAACCGCCCGAATCTCCTCGCTGATGGTTTCATGATAGAATTCATTCCATACGGTTACTCGTATCATCTCGTTTCACCTCAAAGATAGATTGCGATATTCAAACAGCGCCGATTTTCTCCAAAAGAAGTTTTGCCGCTTGCTGTTCGGCTTCTTTTTTGCTTCTTCCGGAACCTTCGGCGGTATTTTTCTGTTTCGTACTTTTCTGCGTAATCGTCACGCGCGCGTAATACGTACAATCGTGCGCGGGACCGTCTACATTATAAATTTCATAATTGATCTCCGTTGCATTGGTATTTACGGATTCCTGCAGCTTCGTTTTATAGTCCGTATTTTCATACGTTGCCGCATGCTTTTTGATATAGCTCTCCATATCGAGTTTTTCCATCAGCACGTCCGTAACGCACGGAAACCCGCCATCCAGATAAATCGCGCCAATCAAACTTTCAAAGGCATCCGCCTGGATCGACGGTTTTTCACGCCCGCCGGACAATTCTTCTCCGCGCCCCAGAAGTAAATATTCCTGCAAGCATATTTTTCTGGCGATCTCCGCCAACGAGGCCTCGCATACGACGGAAGCCCGGAGCTTCGACATACTGCCTTCATTCATATCCGTAAAATGCTTGTACAAATAGGTGCTTATCACGGCGCTGAGTATAGAATCTCCCAGAAATTCAAGGCGCTGGTTATTTTCCGGTTTGTTGTGCTTTGCGGCTTTCTCATTTGCATAAGAAGTATGCGTCAAAGCTTTCACAATCAAATCGCGATTGTGAAAGCTATATCCGATGCATTCTTCCAGTTTTGAAATATCTTCGGTCATTTTGCAACCGATTTGATATACTCGACCGCGTCGCCTACCGTAGAAATTTTCTCTGCGTCTGCGTCCGGAATCTCGATATCGAAAGCTTCCTCAAACGCCATGATCAGCTCGACGATGTCCAGGGAATCCGCTCCCAGATCATCCACAAAAGAAGCGCTCATCGTAACCGCATCTTCATCTACGCCCAGTTGTTCTACCACGATTTCTTTTACTTTGTCAAACATTGTTACCAATCCTTTCTTTCCTCGTTGAACAGGAACTTGTGATATTATATAGTATAGTTATTCAAAATACAAATTATTATGAAATATGCATTTGCCGGAACGTGGACTTGATATCTTCCAGAAAAGAGCTTTCCGCAAGATCACACGCTTTGAGCACCACATGCTTGATGGTTTTGGCATTGGAACTTCCATGGCTTTTGACGACGAGACCATCCACGCCCAGAATCGGCGCACCGCCGTTGATATCCGGATCCAACGTCTTTTTAAAGGTGTTCAGGCCTTCTTTCAGGAACAGCGCGCCGATCTTGGTACGCAGATTCTTAAACAAAAGCTTTTTGATTTCCGCAAACATATATTTCGACGTCCCTTCGATCAGCTTCAATATGACGTTCCCCGTAAAACCATCCGTTACGACGACATCGGCTTTCCCTTCGAACAAATCCTTTCCTTCCAGGTAACCTATGTAGTTTACCGCGGAGGTCTTCAGAATTTCGTGGGCTTCTTTCACGATATCCGGCCCTTTTTCTTCTTCCGAACCGATATTCACAAGCCCGACTCTTGGATTTTCCGTTTTAAAAAGCGCTTTGATATAGGCGGCGCCCAAATAAGCAAACTGTTCATATCTGCCGGGCTTGCACGACATATTCAAACCGGAATCCACCAGGATCATTCTCCCGCCCTTTGTCGGAATCACGGAGCCAAGACACGGGCGGTCGATTCCGCCGAGCCGCTTCAGGATCGTAATGGAACCGACGAGCAGCGCGCCGCTGCTCCCGGCAGATAAAAACACGTCGCCCTCGCGTGCTTTGAGCATCTTAAAGCCGACAACCAGAGAGGAATCTTTTTTCACCCGAATCGCTTTCGTCGGAATGTCGTCATTCGTAATGATTTGCGTCGTATGCCGGACAGTAATCCTTGTCGGATCATATTTTTCACTGCTGAGTATCTTACGGATTTCATTCTCATCGCCGATCAGTGTTACGGAGAAGCCGCCTCTCTCGTTTACAGCGTCCACACAACCCTTGACTATCGCATAGGGGGCGTTGTCGCCGCCCATGGCATCCACCAGAACAATCATTTCCTCGTTTCACCTTTCTCATTTACTGTTGGCAAAAAGAACATTCCTGTTTTTATAAACATATTCTATGCCTGACACGATCGTAAGTATTACAGCAACCAGCATTACGATATTCCCGCATAAATAGATAATTTTTCTGATTTGCACAAGCGATTCGGGAATCACGCCGGCCGTCAGGAGCACTACGATCGCAATCGTCTGCACGACCATTTTCGCTTTGCCGAGCGTGCCTGCCGCAATCA
>CABQCN010000307.1 GCA_902462635.1 uncultured Oscillospiraceae bacterium | reverse complement strand
CGGGTTCTTATTTTACTCAAAATACAGCGCACCAGGCGCTTTTGCAGCGCTTCGTGCAGCCTTACATATTGTGCCCGTTCCAGCGTTATTTTATCAAACGGTTCCGCTACCTGCCGGCAGCAGATCCGGAACGCTTCCCAAGCGGCCTGATTCAGATAATCGCTGTCTGCCGCGGCAGATTGGGATAAATGCAGCAGCCGTTCCTCAAAACCGCTGCCAAATACGCTTTTCAAATACGGAAGCACTTCGTTCCGTATTTTATTGCGCGTATAACGGTTGTCGGCATTTGTAACGTCATATACGGGCCGGATTCCGAACTGTGCGCAGACTTCTTCCGTTTCGTTCCTGGACAAATCCAAAACCGGGCGCACAATATCGTTTTTACGGTATTCGATGCCTTTCAGCCCGTCTACGGACGTACCGCGCGCAATGTTGTGAAGAATGGTTTCGATTTGATCGCTGCGGTTATGAGCCGTCGCGATCAGCGCATGCGTTCCTGCCTGCGCCGCAGTATCGCGCAAAAAAGCGTATCGCACCGTTCTTGCGGCTTCTTCCAGCCCGAGAGCTTGTTCCCCGGCATACCGCGGCACATCCTCTTCGCCGTATCTAAAACGGATCCCGAGGCTGTTTGCCAGCGCTTCCGTGAAACGCGCGTCGCGCTCTGCATCCGCACCTCGGATTTTATGGTTAAAATGCGCGCAGATCAGACGCTCCTTTCCAAAATACGCCTGGAGCAGGAGCAGCATACAAACGGAATCGGCGCCGCCCGACACCGCAGCCACGATGGGTCCGCCGGCTTCTTTCCCGAGGCCACACTTCCGTGCGGCGCATTCCATGAACTTTTGATACGTTTCAGCATACATATTTTATCGATTTCCCATAAAAGCGACGTTCCGAAATGCCATTCTCGTCGGTTCGTATGCTAACTGAATCGTTCCGGTGGCGCCGTTCCGGTGTTTGCCGATAATCACTTCCGCGATATTTTTAAATTGCGATTCTTTATTATAGTAATCATCCCGGTACAGGAACAGTACGATATCCGCATCCTGTTCGATTGCGCCGGATTCGCGCAGGTCGCTCAGCATCGGCCGCTTATCCGCCCGTTTTTCGACTTCCCGGCTCAGCTGGGATCCGACGACGACGGGGACTTCGAGTTCCCGCGCCATTACCTTTAAGGACCTTGAAATATCGGATACTTCATTGACCCTGCTGTCCGCGTAGCCGCCGCTTTTCATCAGCTGCAGATAGTCTACAATCACCATCTTGATTCCTTTCTCCAGCTTCAATTTTCTGCACTTCGCCCGGATAGAGGTTACCGTCATATCGGTATTGTCGTCAAAATAAATCGGCGCGTTGCCGAGCGAATCGAAAATCCCCGCGAAATTGTTCCAGTCCTCTGTACTCAGCTGCCCGCTGCGCAGTTTTTCGGAATCGATATTCGCTTCGCTGCTGATGATTCGCTTCACAAGCTGTTCATTGGACATTTCCAAGTTGAATACGGCAACGGGAATCTCCTTTTTGACAGCCGCGTACTGCGCCAAATTCAGCATGAAAGCCGTCTTTCCCATACCCGGTCTCGCCGCTACGAGTACGAGATCGGGACTGTGCAGGCCGTATAAAATTTTATCGAGATCGAGAAAACCGGTGGGGATGCCGGAAATATCTTTTCCCTGCGAAAGTTCCGAAATTTCCTCATAAACCTGCGGAAGGACATCCGAGATTTTTACGTAGGATTTGGAATTACGGCCTTGTGAAATATCGAATACGGTTTTCTCCGCCATTTCCAGGAGTCCGTTGACATCGCCTTCCGGCGCGTAAGACGCCCGTGCGATGTCGCCGCCGGCTTTAATCAGGCGGCGCTGCACCGCTTTATCGGCAACGATTGCCGCATATTGGAGCGCGTTCGACACGATCGGCACGTCTTCCGTAAGAGATACGACATACTGCGGACCGCCCGCTTTTGCAATATCGCCGGATGCTGTCAGCTCTTCCGTTACCGTAATGAGATCAATGGGCTTCGTCTGCAAAAACAAACGGACCATCGCCGAAAAAATCAAGCCATGATCCGCTCTGTAAAAATCTTCGGGACGCAAAATTTCCATGATATCGAGCATCACGCTTTGTTCGGTCAGGATCGCTCCAAGTACGGATTTCTCCGCGTCTATATTCTGAGGCGGAAGCATTTTCATCGGCAGCCCACATCCCCTTTATATTACGATATTTACATTGACCTTTACGGTCACGCCCGCGCAGATACGGATTTCTACCGGATGCTCCCCAGCGGTTTTGATCGGTTCGTGAAGCACGATTTTTTTCTTATCCACATCGGCATGATATTGGGACTTGATTGCATCGGCGATATCTTTTCCCGACACTGCGCCGAACAGCTTGCCGCTTTCCCCTGCTTTTGCCTGGATCGTAACCGTTTTATTCTCTAATTTTGCCGCGAAGTCTTTCGCTTGTTCCAGTTCTCTTCGTTTTTTGTCGGCGGCGGCTTTTTGCTTATTTTGGGCCTCGCTGACGTTTCCGGCCGTGGCTTCGACCGCGATTCCACGCGGAATCAAATAATTTTTAGCATAACCGTCGCTTGCGTTTACGATATCGTCTTTTTTGCCCAGGCCTTTCACATCCTGTTTCAATATGATTTTCATAAGGAACCCTCCGTTGTTTCTTTACGCATATAAGTAGTCTTTTATATTTTTAATCAATGCTCTTTCCGTATCGTCCATAC